>JAWUVN010000066.1:0-53559 GCA_034112345.1 Bermanella sp.
CCTAAACCTTTTTGATTATTTAAGTGACTAGGGTACATTTCTAATTTGAACCTCTTGATTAACCACTAAGGTTTCATTCAAATCAGTCGTATTTTGTAACTCCAGTTCATATGCCACTATGGCATTTCGTCGTAAAGTACTTGGTAGATATTTAAACACCAAACTATCACTTAATAGTTTATCTGCCACTAATACTCGATTGGGTATAACACTGGGTAAGTTAAAATTAAGATCCGCAATATCCGGAACAAATCCATAGTTTTTATAATAAAATAATCGTTCTCCCAACTGACAAAATGCCACAGGACTGGACACAAAATAAACCCGTTGATTAGGTGATGTTTTTTGAAACTCGAATGATCCTGAATTATTAAATGTGTAAACACTTGCACCAGATACTGTAGAACTTAACGAAACGGTTTCTAAGCTGATGAATCCAGGATTATTCACACCAGCATATAAAGCATCTTGTTGACCCAACATTGGAAATATAGACAAGTATCCACTACTGCTTAGCTCGCTATTAAGAGGAACCATGTGTACTGAATTTCTTGATACCCCACTGGGGCTACTTTGAAACGGAGCCTGTGTATAACGACTGGCTCCGACAATTGGAATGAATTCCATACAACGACTATCCGATGTAATGCGAACACTATTGGGTAACGCATCTCGTACCATTCTTGTTATTTTTTCATTTACAATGGTCGCGGTAGATGACAACTCGGATCGTCGAACCGTGTCTACATAGCCCTGCGCGCTAAAGCTAATAAACTGAACACTACCCACTCCCAAAATAGTCAAAATAACTATCACAATAATTATTTCAATTAACGTGAAGCCAAGTTGCGGTTGTATTCTTGTTGCGTGATAAGATTCAATTTTTTTAGAAAAAAGGAACATTTAAAAATTCCCTTTATAAAATGAAACGCTGCGTAATTCACCACCAGGAACCGAAACCAAAACCGTAATACGTTTAGCCGATGAGTTGTTCACTAGTCCTAAATCAGTACCTGCACATGCCACTTGTACCGAAACACTATAGTTTGCGTATTCATCCATATTAATAGCGCTATCAATTAACTGGGGGGGAGCATCTGTTAGATTATGATAATCATCTACATCATCAAACAATGATCGAACTTCGCTATCATCAAAACTGGCCACAGTACAATGCACTGAAGCACCCGATAATTCGCCACCACCTAATGCAGTATCTTCATCAAATTTCATGGATTGAATTTCATCTAGATAAGCTTGACTAAGCTCTAAGGCTTTACCTTCCCATAAAGGAGTCGAGCTATTGGCAATGCCTGTAGAAAGAGACGACACTAGGGCCGACATAGCAATGCCGATAACAACAATCGTTATGATAAGTTCAATTAAAGTCACGCCTGACTGACGGCTGGAATCGGGACTTACTGGCTTACCTACCTGATAAACCGTGCCATGCGGCACTGCCTTAGTTACTGCACAATCCTTCATAAGCATATCCGCTTGGGCTAATGCACACATCCATTGTTTGCGCGCCAATAAAACACAATCTGGTATTTGTATTTATCTGCGTTCGAACAGAAGTTACTAAATCCCCGTAACCATTAAAATTTAACACGAATGGAAATATCACTGACCCAAGTCCACTGCAAGGTCCTGAAAAATCCGTTGTGGATACACGCACATCTAATTGCTTTTTTTCAATGTCAAATTCACCTAAATTCATACCCGCTTGGTCAATTGATAGAATCCAATTATCCGATGATTGGCTCACTGTCATAGATACAAGGTTGCTAGCATTTTGTTTTTGTAAAGAAAGTCGTTGCGCTAAACGCAAACCGGCCAGCCACCTATCGGAAGCCAGCCGTGCTGTATATTGATCTGCGCTGCTAAATAACCCTAATCCAACCGCGCTTAAAATTGAAATTAATACGATCACAACAATCAGCTCAATGAGCGTGAAGCCTTTTGTTGAACTCACATTAATTTACAGACAGTCTGTCACGCCAGCATTCCATGCACCCGTTCCAGTAGCTGGAGAGAATGTTGGTGAAGCACCTGCAGCCGCTTCGATATAGGTAAAGCACACGACGCCTTCAGCGGCAGTCGCAACAGAGACTGTAATTTCTCCTGCCGTTGAGACATCTAACTCATACCCATCAAGTCCTGCTAGTGCAGACAAATTATCTCTATCAGGATAGCCATTAACAAGCGTGTAATCAGTCCCTTCAATGTCAACGATACCTGTACTGCCACCAGCTAAATCGGCAGCATGTGCAATTGCAGCAGAAGATTTAACACTGCCGAGAGCCCCACCAATACTTGCAGATTCAGCATCACCAGCTAAATCAGCAAACTTGGGCAAAGCAAACGCGGATAAAATTCCAAGAATGACAATAACCATAATTAATTCGATTAATGTAAAACCTTGCTGGGACTGTTTATTGGGATTCATTTTGATCATACTGCTCTCCATTAAATGAACTCTGGGATCCTTTTTTCACCCAGTTTTAAATGTCTTAATTTAAGTTTAGTCGAAAATTTAAAAGTTTCGATTTTTACCTATCCAATCCATCTATAAAATAGTGATAACCGATCCTGTGGCCACGTTGTATTCGATTAAGCTATTACCAGCACTATTTTGGTAAGTGTATCTACATATAGTGCCACCTGTGGCCTGCGCTAAATAATCGGTAGCCCCAGCTGCATTGATACTGACTGTAGGGGCATTCACCACTAGCAGTCCTTGCCATAAGCGCGCACATCGCTCGCTGTCAGAACCAACACTGGTACTGTGGCTAGAACTTGTTGATTGATTCGAATCTGTGGGCCATCCATCTGATGATGCCGCTATGCTGTCATCGCCATAGCCATTAACACTATCTACCTCACCTCTTGCACCATTAGTTACCCATTGACTGCGCACTAAAATTACAGCGCTGGCCAATGCACCACCCGTTGCAGCAACATTACTTTCGTGTGCGCCATCATAGCTTTTCATCATACGAGGTAAGGCTGCCGCTGCTAATATTCCTAAAAGCGCAATGACTACAACCAGCTCTATCAGTGTAAAACCTGCTTTTATCACTGTCATAAATATCCTGTTGGTTAATGTTTAGTGTAGCTAGAATTACCCAGTTATCACTTTCCAACACTAAAAATGAGCATTAGATTGCATCAACGAGCCGCCGCGCCCAAATCCCACAGAGGCAGAAAAATACCCAGCGCAAGCACTAATACCAACCCACCCATAAATACCAACATAATGGGTTCGATGGCTGCACTTAAATTCTGCACATCGTATTCGGTTTCTTGGTCGTAAAAATCACTCACATCTTCTAGTAATTTATCAACCGCGCCACTTTCTTCACCAACCGTAATCATTTGTAAAATTAAGGGTGTAAACATGCCCGATGCGTTGGCCGTTCGTGCAAGAGAATCTCCTCGTTCGATACCCGCCCGCATTTCTTTCACCGCTACTTCAATGTAACGATTTCCTATTGCTTCAGCACTGACTTCTAAGGAATCAAGAATGGGCACGCCTGCTGAAAATAACATGGCAAACGTTCGCGTAAATCTTGATAACGCAATTCGGTTTAATAAATCTCCCACTAAAGGAAGCTTTAATTTTATTCGATCCCATTGATATCGACCTTTATCAGTTTTTATGTATTTTATAAAAAATATAACCAAACCAAATATAATCCCTAAAATTAACCACCAATACTGTAAAAAAAAGTTAGAGCTATTTAAAAGTATGGTGGTAGCGAATGGCAAGTCTGCACCAAACTTTGAAAATACTTTTGAAAAGCTTGGAATAACAAATATATTTACGACCATTACCGCACAAAAAATAGACGTAATGACTAAGGTTGGATATCTAAGCGCCGATGCCACTTTCTTTCTAGTGTCACGCTCCATCTCTAAATGCCGAACCAATTGAGAAAAAGCCTCATCTAATTTACCGGTACTTTCACCCACATGAACCATGCTAATAAATAGCGGTGGAAATTGATTTTCATGCTGCTGCAAAGACTGGGTTAACGTATTACCACGACCTAAACTATGTCCGACATCTTTTAATATCTCTTCCATTATTTCGCTTTTAGACGTTTCAGCTAAACCAAATACCGCCCGCATAATAGGAATGCCACTTCGAGTAAGCGCATGCATTTGCCGGCAAAACAAAACCATGTCATCCAACGACAATTTTTTATCTGGTAAAAAACGACTTAAATCAATATTAATAGAAGCTTGAACTTGTTCAACAATCTGAATAGAAACAGGCGTCATTCGATCGTCGATTATCCGAGTTGCGACCTCATCTCGGCTTACGGCTTCAAGCTCACCTTCATGAAGCTTTCCAAATTTATCTCGAGATTTATATCGATATAATGGCATGTACACCTACACTAATGTGCTTTCATCAAGACTAGCAGTGATCTTAAAGACTTCTTGAATAGTGGTTTTACCAGCCACTGCATAGTCAAGTGCGCATTGTGATAAAGGATAATAATGCTCACTGTCTTGAGCAATCTTAGTAAAGGTTCCTATATCTGAACGACGAATGGCATCTAACATATCGTCATTGAGTTCTAAAAGTTCATAGACACCTGTTCGCCCCACATACCCAGTATTAGAGCAATGGTGACAACCAGCACCCTTATAAAACTTAAATTCATTTGGATTCTGGCCCATACTTGTCAGCCACATCTTTTCTTGTACGGTTAATACATAAGATTGTTTACAATTATTACAAATCTTTCGAATTAACCGCTGCCCAATCACAGCTCTTAAACTAGAGGCCACTAAATACGAATCGGCTCCCATATCCATTAATCTCATAACAGAAGACATAGCGTCATTGGTATGAAGAGTAGATAGCACCATGTGACCTGTCATAGCCGCACGCAATCCAATTTCAGCTGTTTCGGTATCTCGCATTTCACCAATTAAAATAATATCAGGGTCTTGTCGTAATGCCGTTCTTAATATCTTTGAAAAGGTTAAGCCAATCTTAGTATTTATTTGAACCTGACTAATACGTGGAAGTCGATACTCAACAGGATCTTCGGCTGTGATTATCTTTTTATTTGACTGGTTAAGTGTGCTCAAAGCTGCGTATAAAGTTGTGCTTTTACCACTACCAGTGGGGCCTGTTACAAGTACCATACCGTGAGGCCGAGTGATCAATGTTTGGAAGCGTTTCTCAATGCTGGCTGGCATACCAAGAGAAGGCAAACTTAAAATACCTTGGCTTTGGTCCAGTATCCTCATTACAACAGCTTCACCATATTGGGTTGGTAAAGTAGATAAACGCACATCGACACTGCGATTTAATATTCGGATATTAAATCGGCCATCTTGTGGCAAACGCTTTTCAGCAATGTCCAGTCCAGACATTATTTTTAAGCGACTCACTAAGGCACTTACCACTCTTCGTTCTTTCATTACCTGTTCTTGTAACTCACCATCTACGCGCAAACGAACCCTCAAAACGGTCTCGTCTGGTTCGATATGAATATCTGATGCACCTACCTGCACGGCATCTTCAAAAATATTTTGTAATAATCTTACAACAGGTGCTTCCCGGGCATCTGATTCGGCTAATAGTGAATCTAAATCTAAATCAGTTTCTGAAAGTTCGTCATCTAGCTCACCAGCTATCGACGCTATTTGTTCTGTTCGACGATATATCCGGTCTACTGCATTTAATAGTTCTTGTTCTTTTACAAAAGCAGGCACAATGGTTTTTTTCAAACACCGCTGCACTTCATCAACTGCCAAAATATCCAATGGATCAACAAAGCCCACAAAATATTGACCCTCTTCTTCCATCAAAATAATCGCACGATATCTTCGAGCAATACTTTCAGGTAATCGACGAGTTATTTCACTGTCAAACTGAAAGCGTGAAATATCAATGTAAGGCATAGAGAAATGGGTTGATAGCTCTAGCAGTAATTCACCCTCTGCAATGAAACCCAAATCGATAACGGTACGGCCAAATTTTCTACCCGAACGCTTCTGCTCATCTAATACCATCATTAACTGTTCTTGGCTAAGCATGCCTTTTTCAACTAAAAGATCGCCTACCCTAATACGATTATGAGGTTTAAAATCACTCAATTTTGTATTCTCTCTAAACGGCTTTCACTAAAACGTTTTAACGAATACGGTAAGGTTCCCATAGACAATGCTAATTGATACAACCGCTTAGCACTTTTGGTATCGCCCAATGTTTCCAAACTGATCGCTAATCCGGTACGCCAACGAGATTCATTCGGTTCTAACGGAATAAGCTGTGTATATAGATCTACAGCACTTTGATGATCACCCGACCTCTGTTGCCCTTGCGCTGCCAACGCCAATAACCTTGGCTGAGATGAGAAATCTGGGTATTGTCGTTTAATTTCAGGTAATACCGAGACAGGATTTTCTTTTAATAGAAGACGAAGTTTCACTTCACTTTGTACGCGTTGAGATGCCTGGCTTAATTTATTCTTTGCACCATCAATATCACCGTTATTAATGGCTGACACAACAGATTCCGTTGCTTGTGATCCAGAGTTTCTTTTAACAATACTATTACTTGATATATTTTTATATTCACCAGCCTCACTGAATTCATTAGCAGGAAGCAAGACAGAAGCAGCACCAGAATCTTTTGTATCTTCTGACAATTTATCGCTATTTATAAATAATGCATCAGGTAAGGGAACATAATCCGTACTGTCTTTCGACATATATTTACTAATATCAAATACAATAAAAGCGATTAACGCACAACATAAGACGACAGAAAAAATAAGACCTGACAATAACCATTTACTGTAATCAGACTTATCATGAAAAAAAATCTCACTAGAGTTACTTTGTCCTTGCATCGACTGTCTTTGATTGAGGTTTTTAAGAACATCATTGACTACACTCATACATCACCCCCAAACTAACCAACTAGGTGAAAAGTTGACACTTTCAGTATCATTAATGGCAGTCGAAACCATAGATTTATTAACTTTTTTTCTACCCTGACTAAAGGCAATTAACATCGCTTTACTGCATAAAATATTAATTAGTCTTGGGGTACCTTTGGAAGCTTTAAACAATAAATTAATGGCGCTGCGTTCAAACACTTCTTCACCACTATATCCCGCAACAAACATTCTATGCTGTATATAATAAGCCACTGATTTTTTATTAAGTGATTCTATTCTATGACTAAAAGCAATACGCTGCCTAAGTTGACGAAAATGGTGCTGATTTAATATCTCATCTAACTCTGGTTGCCCAAACAATATAATTTGCAATAATTTATAAGATTCCGTTTCTAAATTGGTTAGTAACCTAAGTTCTTCTATCGTGTCTTCTGGTAATGCCTGTGCCTCATCTATAATCAATATGACCTTTTTCCCTTTACTGGCCATTTTCAGTAACTCACAGCTAATAGAGTCGAGTAAATCACGATCTTCTATTTTATCTATACCATCGAGCTTTAATTCTTTTGCAATTGCACGCTTTAACTCAATAGCAGACAAACGTGGATTAGGTAAATAAGCGGTATAATATTCATCACTGACCAAACTGTTTAAAAGTCGACGACACAGTAAGGTTTTCCCTGTACCCACCTCTCCCGTCACTTTTATAAACCCGTCACCCGATGCAATCGAAAACATAAGCATATTAAAGCATTCATTATGACTGGGCAGTGCCAAGTAAAACTGAGTATTGGGAACCAAAGAAAATGGCATTTCTTTTACACCATAAAAATGCTGGAAGTCGTCAATGATCCCTCCCATTTTTTTATTGTCTGTACTGCTAGGGTTATTTAGATTGGTCTGCATTTCCTGTTACTCCTTGCTGCTTCCAGCGTGGAAATGTTTCCTTAACACTGTCTATTTCAGCATTCCAACCTGAAGGCTCTATCACCTTTGGTTGTAGTAATATTACCAATTCACTTTTAGTGCTTTCACGAACCGTTTGTTGGAATAAATACCCTAATATTGGAATTCTGGATAACCAAGGTACACTCGCGTCCAGCTTGGATTTTTTATTCTGTAGCAAACCACCAATCACGACTACCTGCCCACTTGATGCACGAATGATACTGTCAGTTTCTCGTATCGAACTAAACGCCAAGGGTAAGTTGTAAATTGAACCTCCGATATCTATGGTTTTATTCTTCTCTACCACATCTGTCACACTCGGATGTACATGAAGAATCACTTCGTTGTTCTGACCTATCTGAGGAGTAACATCTAACGCTATTCCTGAAAAGAACGGCGTTAAACTGATATCTGGTGCCGTGCTGGTTGATGTAGTGGTCGTGGTTGTATTGTTACTGACGTCTGTTACAAAAAATTCATCAGTTCCCACCTTAATAACCGCTTTTTGGTTGTTCACCGTTGAAATCCTGGGGCTGGATAACACTTGTACTTCACCTTGTCTTTTCAGTAATTGAATAACACCCGCAAAATCGGATGTATTAAAATTCAGTGAAAAGATACCAGCGAGATCGTCAGAATTTTGAACCGCCTCTGATGTCAGGCTGCCATTGAATCTTGTTTCGGAGGCGCTCGCGCCAAAAGAATCCCATTGAATGCCAGATTGAAATCCAGAATTTAATGTGACTTCTAAAATTTTAGCTTCAATGATTACTTGTTTTTGTAAGCTTAATTCAGCTCGATTTAAATAATCACCCACTGCGGCTAACTCATCAGGAAATCCTCTTACCATGATCAGACCCGACTGAGCATCTACAATCACTCGACGACCCTGCCCATTGCCAACAATCATGGAGACTGAAGATTGCAGGTTTGACCAGAAATCTGTTTTTGCCTGAGTTTCAATTTTAGAGGCTGTGGTAACAGCAGGACCATTACTATATGACGAGCTGCTCGAACTAGTGTCTGAACTAGTAGACGTGTCACTGTCACTGTCACTAATGTGCCCACTAGACACCGACATCCCAGATGTACCGGTACGGGATACATTTAGATAGTTCACATTAAATACTTTATTTTGTAGCGCTTTAGGAAGGATGCGGTATCCGTATGAAGTTTTTACATACTGTAAGCCGTAAATATCTCTGACCGCTAAAAGCGTCTCGTGTAATGTGACATTTTTTAAGCTCAGTGAAATCCGGGTTTTAATATCTGGGTGAACCACAATATTAATGCCCATTCCATCTACCAAACCATGAAAAAAAGCCTTTGCCGAATTACTTTTAGCCAACACATCAAAACGCGATGGTGACTGATCAATATCTGGCGTCAATGCATCATAGGCGTCATCTGGCACTGAAACTGATTCAGTACTCATTAAGGAATCCAGCGTATCATTTACCACTGTATAATCTGGCTGGGTACTGCAACTTGATAAAATAAGCGAAAGCACACTCACCATTATCGTCCTGATAATCATATCCATCCTTACTGCCTAATCCGAGCAATATCCGGTTTTAATCGCAGTATTTTTTGTTTATTTGCTAACTGTAATACCACTTCATTAGCGCTTATACGGGTCACTCTAGCCCCTTTAATATATCCGCCTTCATTCATAACATAGCCATTGATCACTGCACTTTTTCTGTCTTCTCGAATAACGATTTGGCGTAATACATATTTAGGTTTTGACTGCTTACTTTTACTCGCCGGTGCATTAACACTTTTCGGCTGCTGATATCCTGGCGGCGCCATGGGGTCAAATCCCCAGCTCTGGTTGGCCATTAACACCCAACACAACATTATCCACTTCATGTTAAAGCCCCAACACATGATCACTGGTACTCAGTGTATGTACATTTAGCGTCAGCACACCGTAAGGATATTTTTGTGTGGTAAAAGTAAGCTCATCCCAATACAAGTGCCAATCTTGATTCTCTACCCGCTTTAGGTATTTCAAACTGTTGTTAAATGTACCTTTCATCTCTAAGGATAGGCCATGTTTGTAAAGTAGGTTAGCTGGCTCAGATTGTCCCTCAATATCAATGGATTCTGCTTGCTGATTATTTACTTTATTAATTTCTAGCTCTGAGCTCTGTAACAGAGTACTGAACACTTGATTCATATATTTAGGGTTAATTAATGCCGCTGTAATTGTCTCTATTCTTACCTGCTGATCTGCAATATTTTTGTTTAGCCTTTCAGCCTTTTGACGATATGGCTGATTCGCATCTTTCTCTGATGCGGCTTTGGTCTCAATGATTTGCGCTCTCGTCTTATCAATATCATTCTGAACACTTACAATATTTAAACCGGATTTCTGCCACGACATATAAAGTGGCTGCCAAGATCCCATAAAAAAAGCCGCAACTACGATTACACTGCTAGTAAACGTCAGTAACTGTCTTTCTCGTATTTTCAGCCTATTAACGGCTCTGAGAAATTTTTTCCAATAATGTTTTAGCGTCATTATTTTCTCGCTTAGAGCTCACAACAAAAAACAAACCACTTTCGGTTCGCTTCATATCAAATACTTCAAATTCCATTTCTGAAAATGCATTCAATGTGGATAACTTTTTCAAGTATTCTGGTAATGCCGCAGCCGATAATGTTCGACCTGTTAGTTCTATTTCATTTCCCCCACGATATAGCCTCACTTGTGTGAGCCATAAGTTAGGTTGCTGAACCTTACTCAGCCCACTTAACATAACTGAGAAAGATTGCTGATCGACCTCTACTTTACGAGTGGCTAGGTATTTTAATACTCGTAGATTTTTAGATTGCCTATCTTCTAACGTTTCAATTTTTCTGACTAGATTTGTATCAATCAGAGGAGCCGGATACGCTTTTTTAGTTACTTCTAACTCACCAACCAAAACGGATAATTCATTTTTATATTCAATAAAGTTTTTGGACTTCCACTCCGATAAAGTCATCAAGATAACCGTCACAACCAAGCTCAAAACCAGCGAATACCCTAATACAATGACCAATATCACCGCGGAGAAAGGAGGTTCAATCTTTTTAAATTCATCCTGAAAAAAATTTATCTGTTGCATTACGCGACCCGCCTCAAGACAGATCCGATCACAGGTAAGCAATGTAACTGCTCTAAATGGCTTAACTTAATACCATCTGCCATGGGTAAAAAATCGGCATAATTAAATATAGCGATGGGCGTATTAATGTGGGAGTGAAGGTCTTCTTCTAACGAAATTGATTCATCCTCAATAGGCAGTACATATATCTTACTGGCGATACCCTTACCTAACTGGCTTTCGTAATAGTCTAGCGATCGCTGCAGGTCTAATCCTAAGCGCTCTAACATCACGCTATTATCCAAACTAAATGCACCCGGTTCATGGGCTAAACTGGAATAGCCCATTTCAATTTGTCGAGATAAATACATGGCATCATGACTAAACATCAACATTTCACCCTGGTTTTCACGCATGTCTAATAATGCCACTGTGCCAAAATCCATTTCGGGTAAATACAGTGCAACGTTACGCATGGCCATTTCAGGAATATCAATGACGCTATGGCTTAGTCCACATTGTTTGATGAATAACAGGGTATCTTCAATGGTTTCTTTTGTGGTGGCTACCGCATATAGCATTTTAATTCGGCCACGGTAGGCATCTTCTGGTAATGGAAAGGCATCAATTATGGCCTCTTCTATTGGCATTGAAATAAGATCTTTTAAACGCCACCGAACCGCCTCTAATAATTCATCAGGCTCAACCGGTGGGCTTTCTATTAATTGCAGCTCGTATTGCGAATCCGCTAACACGTAATTGCAATCTGCATTTTTTAATTTATTACGCAAAACCCAACCCTTTGCATAACTTAAATGCTCATTATTTGGTAATTCAGCATACTCACAAAGATGCACGCAATATTCACCCAACTCTAACCTTCCATAGCTAAGCGAAATTCCGTGATCAGTACGATAAATCCCAACAAATCCAGGGGTTTTTTTTTCGTCTTTTTTGAACCATTCTCGAGGGTCTAAAGAAAATTTAATAGGTCTATATCTCCCTAAATAACCTAGGTACTCCTGATATAAACTTTAGTTATCCATTTGATATTTGCCAGCTAAATAGCCCAAATAGCCTACCAATAAAGAATTAGAACGAATCCTCGATATTTTTGGCTGATTTCACCTAACTAATAGGCCTTTGAATCACTGCTATACTTTTTTTAACCACACTATAAACACTGAAATTCTAGATGAATCTTTGCGAGAATATTTACACCCTGACTCAAGATGTATTTTTTTGCGGAAAAGAGATTGAAGGGGTCATTTTTGAGACCTTTGAATGGGACTATACAAGTGTCGCCATTTCTATCGCCATTTGCATTTTATACTCCAGTATTGCCTGTGAAATGTATGTCAGAAATATCTCAAACCATCAAACAAAATTCTTTAATATTGTTAAGACTGGCAGTATTTATGGACTGGGGATTTTCTCTATGCATTTTATGGGGATGTTTGCTTTTGGGTATCCAGGCCCTATGCATTATGACGTAATTATCACTATTTTTTCCCTGCTTGTAGCCATTTCTGGTGTTAGCCTCACGCTGTATTTAATGCAACTAAATACATCTCTTATTTTAAGCAGTATCATTTTTGGGTTAAGCGTATGCATGATGCATTACGCAGGCATGCTCAGTATTACAAGTAATCCTTATCATATGCATCACAATCTAAACTACATGGTATTGGCAATTATTTACTCTATTATTGGTTCGTTTTTTTCACTTAATTTTATTAATCAATATTTGAAACATAAACATATATACAAGAAAAGAATATTACTTTTTGGTTCCATTGCCATGGGAATTACCATATCTGGAATGCATTATTTGGCTATGATTTCTTTAGAATTTTCTGTTGCTAATAATTTAAACGAATTACCACACGATTGGTTTATCGAACGAAGCTCTATTGTGGCATCTATATTAATCATATTAATCGCCACTATTTCAGCTTATATAATAGACAGTATGAAATCTGAATATAAAATAAAAATAAGTCAGGACGAATTAGAATTAAAAAATATTAATATTTCAAATACATTGGAAACAGTAAAAAATATGCAATCACAGCTTGTAGAGGCTGAAAAGATGGCCTCGTTGGGTCAGCTGGTTTCAGGAGTTGCACATGAAATAAATACACCTATTGGTATTGCCGTTACCAGCTCCTCTTATTTAAAAGATCAATCCAATACTTTTTTCAAACGATTCAAAAATGGTTCTATCACAAAATCTGATTTTGAAAACTTCATGATTGACATGGACTCGGGGTCCGATTTATTAACCTCTAATTTAAATAAAGCATCTGCTTTAATTAAAAATTTTAAACAAGTAGCCGTGGATCAAACCATTGATGAAATACGTGGGTTTCAACTTAAGCAATACATATTAGAAGTATTAACCAGCTTGAACCATAAAATAAAAAATACTAATTTTAAACTGGATATTATTTGTGAAAATGAAGTGCATGTTAGAACATATGCGGGCAGCATTTCAGCCATCATCACCCACCTGTTTAACAACAGCCTAATACATGGCTTTGAACATATGACCGAAGGCACCATCACCATTAAAATTGAAGATTTAGGCGACACAGCAAAAATCACATACTGCGACACAGGCTGTGGCATACCGTCTATCGACATCGAAAAAATCACCAGTCCATTCTATACCACCAAGCGCGGTGGCGATTGCAGCGGGTTAGGCATGTATATTGTTTACAACCAAGCCACACAAAGACTCTGTGGCAATCTGAGCTACCACTCATTAAATGTATTACCGATTAATGCGCCCAATCAAAAACTTTCTGATGACAGCCCTCACGGCCTAGAAATCGAGATTACTTTTCCTAAATACTTATAACCCTGCTTGATTATTAATTGAAAATTTAAATAGACGACTTACACAGGCTAATTCAGGTAAAATCCCCCTACATTGATAAAGTATGAGCACACCCATGTTGCACGTTGTGTTGTTTGAACCAGAGATTCCACCCAATACTGGTAATATTATTCGCTTATGCGCGAATACCGGTTTTCAACTGCATTTAATTGAACCTTTAGGGTTTGATTTGGATGAAAAAAAGGTACGACGCGCAGGGCTGGATTACCACGAAATGGCTCGTATGAAGACTCATAAGAATTGGCAAGCTTTTATCGACGATGTTCAGCCTAAACGTTGCTTTGCCATCACCACAAAAGGTAAACAGTGGCATACAGAAGTTGAATATCAAGAAAACGACGCTATTGTCATGGGTCCGGAATCACGCGGCCTGCCCGATGAAATGCTGGATACGCTTTCTCAAGACGAAAAGATATTGATTCCCATGGTGCCAGACAGCCGCAGCCTGAATTTATCAAACGCCACATCGGTCATAATTTACGAAGCATGGCGACAAATGGGGTTTGAAGGCGCTAAAAGATAAACTAAAGCTTTTTTACTACGATCAGAGAACGGCTGTATGTATTGCACGTCCATGGCCTTAGAGACATTCTAACTATGCTAGCCTTTTTTAAGCCCTAACAAGCAGGCACAAAAAAACCGAGATCTCTCTCGGTTTTTTTGTTAGTGCTAGCAGCAAACTAAGCCACTAACCAAACAGCATGAATTAATGCGCTGTTTCAGTTTCTGATTGCTTAGCTGCGGCTTGTGCTTGAGCTTGCTGAATGCTTTGAGCGTAGATTGCATCAAAGTTAACAGGTGCAAGCATCAATGCTGGAAAACTGCCTTTAAGCACTAGGCTATCAATGGCTTCACGTGCATAAGGAAACAATAAATTCGGGCAGAATGCACCAACAGCTTGATGTAAAGCAGCACCTTCAAGGCCTTCAATTTTGAAAATACCCGCTTGGTGTACTTCTGCTAAAAAGGCAGTTTGATCTTCGTTTTTAGCCGTCACTGTGATGGTTAAAACAACTTCGTAAACATCATCAGCTAACTTGTTGCTTTTAGTGTTCAAATCCATATTGATTTGAGGCTTCCACTGGCCTTGAAAAATCTGTGGAGCATTCGGGCTCTCAAACGATGTATCTTTAAGAAAGATGCGCTGAATGCCAAAGTTACCTGATTTTGCTTCTGGTGCCGCTGCCTGTTCTGTCATGTTAATTCTCTATGATTTATTATTATGTAACGCTGTTAATGATTACGATTTAACCAATGGTAAATTGTTACTTGTCCAATCCATGATGCCACCACTTAAGCGGTAAACTTCAGCAAAACCATTGTCTTTTAATATTTTACTGGCCGCCGAAGCAGTCTGACCTGTCTTACATACAACAATGATGGGGTCGTTTTTGCGTTTTTCTAGTTCTGTTATGCGAGAAGCTAGCTGAGCATTGGTAATATTCACAGAATCAACAATGTGACCACCGTTATAATCTTTCTTTTCACGAATATCCAATACCAAACCATTCTTAGAATTGATTAATGCAGTGGCTTCATGCGTGCTTACTTTAGGCCCAGCTTTTTGACTGCTGTCCCATGCTAACGCCATCAAACCTAACGCCAATGCAGATACTAGCATCCAATGATTTGTCGCAAATTCTAAAAACTGTTCCATTACTGCACCTGTGCTTATATGTTACATCTGATTACTAGGGGCCTTTACACGATAATTTTGCGTATCAAAGGTCTCTATTAGCTGACGTTGCCAGCTTTTTAGTGGACGAAGTATACCGCATTCACAGCGGGCTAAAAGGGGCAGAATCAATAAACCCGCAGAACTTATTCACCATAAGCTCTATACGGAAACCGCCATTGCCACATAGCCACACCGTCTACAAACAGGTAAAATCGATGTAATTTTTCTTGATCTAGGTTGTACCTGTATATGTCAAATCAGCCAAAACCCGTTGCTCTGATTATTCTAGATGGCTTTGGTGAGCGTGAAGACGCTCAAGATAACGCCATAACTGTCGCTAAAACCCCGACTTGGGACCGCCTAAAAGCCCAATATCCACGCCAGCTAATTGCAACATCGGGTCTCGCCGTTGGTTTACCAGAAGGCCAAATGGGTAACTCTGAAGTAGGCCACATGAACCTAGGCGCAGGTCGTACGGTTTATCAAAACTTTACCCGCATTAACAAAAGCATTGTAGATGGCGATTTTTTTGCAAACGACGCACTCACCGCTGCAGTCGATAAAGCCGTTGCCGCTGGCAAGGCCGTACATTTGTTAGGCTTGCTATCACCAGGTGGCGTACACAGCCATCAAAACCACATTAAAACACTGGCCGACCTGGCCGTTAAACGTGGTGCCAAACGTATTTATGTTCACGGTATTTTAGATGGACGTGATGTACCACCCAAAAGTGCACAGCCATTTGTGACTGACATGGAAAACCACTTATCTAGCTTAGGCATGGGCGACAACGCAAAACTGGCTACGCTAGTGGGCCGTTATTACGCAATGGACCGTGATAACCGCTGGGATCGAGTACAACTTGCCTACGACATGTACTCTCAAGGAAAATCCGCTTACCAAGCTGCCAATGGCACAGAGGCCATTGCCGCATCATACGAGCGTAACGAACATGACGAATTTTTTAAAGACACGATCCTAGGCGATGCCATTAAAGTAGAAGATGGCGACACCATTATTTTTGCAAACTTCCGACCTGACCGTGCCCGTGAAATTACCCGTGCTTTTGTTGACGGCCCAGAGTTTGATGGCTTTGAGCGTGCAGTAACACCCGCACTAGGTGACTTTGTGATGATGACAGAATACGCAGCCAGCATTAAAGCTAACTGTGCATTTCCACCTACACCTATCGCCAACGATCTAGGTGAATACGTTTCTAACCTAGGTAAAACCCAATTACGAATTGCCGAAACTGAAAAATACGCCCACGTGACGTTTTTCTTTAGCGGTGGCCGCGAAGAACTTTACCCAGGTGAAGAGCGCATATTGATTCAAAGCCCTGATGTCGCCACATACGATCTGCAACCAGAAATGAGTGCTCCAGAAGTAACCGATAATCTAGTACGCGTTATCGAAGAACAAAAATATGACCTTATCATTTGTAATTACGCAAACGGTGACATGGTTGGCCACACCGGTGTATTGGAGGCTGCTGTTAAAGCCGTTGAAGCCCTAGACGTCTGCTTACAACGCGTAACCGATGCCATATTAAAAGTGGGCGGCGAATGTTTAATCACTGCAGACCATGGCAACTGCGAGCAAATGTTAGATCCAAACGGTGGCCCCATGACACAACATACCACCGGTCCAGTTAACTTGATTCATGTTAGCCAGCAAGGCAAAACCGTATCATTAAAAGAAGGCGGTGCCTTATGTGACATAGCACCAACCTTGCTAAGTATGATGGGTGAAAGCCAGCCAGAAGAAATGACAGGTAAGGTTTTACTAGAGAAGTAATTACTAGAAAAGTAAGAGAGCGAAACCTCTCTTACTTTTCTAAATAAGTTAGTCTCTTATGCATTTAACAAATACATAAATTGATAAAAGTAATTCTCGATACGCAACAACACTGAAACATAACGTAGAAAAACAATAATGATAAAACGTGTTTTACTGACCCTAGCGATCTTAGTGTCGCCATTTTCGCTTCCCTCTGCCGTTATGGCCGAAGGTAATATTGATAAAAAACAGCTGAGTGCTGCACACCTTAAAAAACTTCGCGATGACATTAACGAGCTACAAAGTTATTTAAAAAAAGCAAAAGACGATCATAAAGATCTGGTTTCCTCATTGCGTAAAAGCGATGAAGACGTCGCCAAAATGAGTAAATTAGTACAAGGAATTAAAAAAACGTTGCAGGAGGAACGAGCACGCCTAAAAAAGCTAAAGAGCGAACAAGCGTCGCTCAACCTCAATAAAAAAACTCAACAAAATACCCTACAAAATATTATTCTTGCCACTTATAAATTAGGGCAAGAACCCCAGCTTAAATTACTCTTAAACCAAAAAGACCCTAGCCAACTTGCCCGTAACCTTAGTTATCTTCAGTACTTTAACAAAGCCCACCAAACTCAAATAAAGCAGTATCGATCAACTCTTGATAAATTGAATTCTATAACTGAAGAAGTCACGCTTAGAAAGAAATCCTTACAATCAAAATTGGCCGAACTGAAAAGCACACATAACAAACTTAAAGCAAAGAAAATACAGCAACAAAAAACCGCAACCGCTTTAAATAAAAAGATACAAGGTGACAATCAACGCTTGTCGCGCTTACAACAAGATCGACAAAATTTAATGTCATTACTGGGTAAAGTAGAAGAAGTTTTTTTACCTTACGAGCGAGACAAAGAAAGCCGTCCATTTAAACAATTAAAAGGCAAGCTACCAAATCCTATTCAAGTTAAACCTAGACGCATGTTTGGTATGGTACAAGATAACGGCAAACAGAAATGGCAAGGCTGGTTATACCCCGCAAGCGAAGGTAATGATGTAAGAACCGTTCACCATGGTCGCATTGTCTTCAGCGATTGGCTACGAGGTTTTGGCCTGCTAACTATTGTTGACCACGGCCAAGGATATATGAGTTTATACGCACGTAATCAAGCACTGCTTCGCAGCGTAGGTGACTGGGTAGAATCAGGTGATGTGATTGCCAAACTTGGTCGCAGTGGCGGCTATGAACAATCAGCATTGTATTTTGAAATTCGCCATAAGGGTCAGCCACAGAATCCTAGAAAGTGGTTAAAGAAGGGTTAATCTAAACACCGGACATTTATCCATCACACGTCCTCTATTAACCTGTTATATCTAGAGCGAATTTTTCTGATATTAATTGAATAAACTAAGCAGCTTAACGACTGTCTTTTTTAAAATAACAGTGACATCATCTATTCTGAAAATTCCGTTCGCCCAACTAAAAAGATCGAGCATTGCTCGATCTTTTTATTAATAGTAAACCCTATTATTACAGCACCTTATTTGTCTCTACCATCAAGCTGACGATTCAATTCGGCCTCCATGGCTAAAGGGGATTGTGTATTTCTAGCCAGCAATCGATACATAACCGGTACAATCACTAACGTGAATATTGTAGATGCTAGTATGCCGGTTAACACCACAATACCAATCACTGTTCGCGTTTCTGCTCCGGCTCCAAACGACATAATAAGCGGCACGGCACCAAAAGCAGTTGTGATCGCGGTCATTAATATTGGGCGCAATCGAACAGTGGCCGATTCAATAATCGCTTGCTCAAACGCCATGCCTTCATCACGAAGCTGATTACAGAATTCAACAATTAGTATGCCGTTTTTCGCCGTCAGCCCTACCAGCATAATCAAACCTATTTGAGAATATATATTCAATGTTTGCCCAAATACATACAAGCCAACCAATGCGCCTATCATGGCCATAGGCACCGTTAGCATAATGACTAATGGGTGAATATAGCTTTCAAACTGAGCTGCCAATACTAAGAACACCACAACCAATGCCAGTGCAAAAATAAAGTAAATCGATTGCCCACTGCTTTCTAAATCTTGTGATTGGCCTTTGTAGCTGATCACGGCTTCAGCCGGTAGGTGAGTTTTTGCCAAATCGTTTAAATAGTTTAACGCCTCGCCTAGTGGATAGCCGTCAGCTAAATTTGCTTCAAGTGTAATAGCTCTAATACGGTTATAACGATTTAACGTATTGGCATCTGCTCTCTCAGAAATAGTCACTAAATTTGCTAGGGGAATCAGTTCGTTATTTTTTCGGCTGCGCACATAAATATTTTTCATATCCAGAGGTGTATTTTGCAGGCTGCGCTCACCCTCTAAAATCACATCGTATTCTTCACCGCGATCTAAGAAAGTGGTCACTCGACGCGAACCTTGTAGAGTAGCCAAGGTGCTGCCAATCTCTTCAGCGCTTACGCCAAGGTCAGCCGCCCTTTGGGTATTAATATTAATCAATACTTGTGGCTTGGTTTCTTTATAGTCGTGATCCAACCCGATCAGTTTTGGATTTTCAGCCGCTTTTTCCAACATGAGATCCCGCCACTGCGCGAGCTGTTCATAGTTGCTACCACCAATCACAAATTGAACTGGTTTACCAAGGCCCCCACCTAAAGCTTGTCGCATAATAGCAAATGCACGTACGCCAGCTAAGTCACTCAGGCTTTTATTGATACGCCCGATGACTTCGTTCGCAGGAGGCCGCTCGCTCCAATCTTCAAGTACCACAATTACAAAGCCGCCAGAATAATCTGCAGCCGCACTGAAACTGCGCGGTGTACGTACCAGTAACCGCTTAACAATTCCTTCGTCTACCATTGGCATTAATCGGGTTTCAATTTCGTCCATGTAGGATTTTGAATAATCATAACTGGACCCTTCGGGTGCCGACACTAAAACAAAAAATGCACCGCGATCCTCTTTCGGCGTAAATTCAGTTGGTATGTTCGTAAATAACCAAGCACAACTTAACAACCCCAATCCTAATATAACTAATGCTCGCTTAGGGGCATTTAACGCATTGTTTAGATACGCTTTATATTGGTCTCGCAATTTATCCAATAATTGATTCGTTTTTCTAGTCAGTGCATTAGGCTCTTCATTCGCGTGCAGCAGGCGTGAACACATCATGGGTGACAGTGATAACGCGACTAACGATGAAAATGCCACGGCGGCCGACATAGCCACTGCAAATTCTGTAAAGAGTTTTCCTAGGTCCCCTTCTAAAAATATGATGGGTAAAAAAACCGAAATCAATACCGCCGTTGTGGCCAGAATGGCAAACGAAACTTGTCGCGCCCCTAGGTAAGCCGCTACTAAAGGTGACTCACCTTCGTCGATACGCCGATGAATATTTTCAAGCATAACAATGGCGTCATCCACCACCATACCAATGGCCAGTATCAGCGCTAATAGCGTCAGTAGATTGATAGTAAAGCCGAGCATAAACAAAACCACGAACGTGCCCATAAGTGATACCGGTACCGTAATGGCAGGAATCAAGGTGGCCCGTACATTCCCTAAGAACACATAAATAACAAGAATCACCAAGGCCATGGCAATGAATAGGGTTTGATATACCTCTTTAATAGAGCGCTCTATAAACACTGAGCTGTCATAACTGCGTAGCAGCTCCATGCCTTCTGGTAACTCTGGATTTATTTTGTCCAACAAATCCCTAGCCTTACGTGCCACATCTAATGTATTGGCCGTACTTTGCTTGGTTATGCCAACCCCCACCATAGGCACGCCATTGCCGCGGAAGGATTTTCGGTGTTCTTCTGCCGCCAACTCAACTCTTGCTACGTCACTCAAACGCACGGGGTAATCGGCATCGGCTCGAATAACAAGTTGTCCAATTTGCTCTGGGGTTGGATACGCTCGCTCTAACCGCACTGTAAATTGTCGCTGCTCAGATTCAATACTGCCCGCTGGTAATTCAATATTTTCACGGCGCAAAGCATCTTCAATATCACTAATCGTCAACTCACGTGCCGCCAATGCTTTGCGATCTATCCATACTCTTAACGCGTAATCTAAACCACCACCCACCCGTACACGGGCAACGCCATCAATCACACTAAAGCGATCAATCAAATATCGGTTGGCATAATCCGTCAGCTCTAACAGCCCCATTCGATCACTTACAAGGTTAAACCACATAATAGTGTCATCATCAGCACCGGCTTTTGTGACTTCGGGTGGCTCAGCTTCTTCAGGTAAATTATTAAGCACCCGTGACACTCGGTCGCGCACATCATTAGCGGCAGCATCAATGTCACGGTTAATATTAAATTCAATCGAAATATCAGAGCGGCCGTCTTTACTGGACGAAATAATATTTTTGATGCCCTCTATTCCAGAGATACGATCTTCAATCACTTGTGTGATGCGCTGCTCTACAATCGCAGCGGCAGCACCTGTGTAGTTTGTACGAATACTTACAACAGGGGCATCAATATCTGGATACTCGCGCAGCGGTAACTTATCAAAAGCTAATAAGCCAAACGCTAAAATCAATAAGCTAATAACAGATGCTAAAACGGGGCGCTTAACAGATAGGTCGGTAATGATCATGCGTCATCCTTGCGCCAGCTTTCAGTTTGCTCGATCACCTTGCTGCCAGGCTTGACCTTTAATAACCCCTGCCAAACAATTTTATCCCCAAGCTCTAGCCCACTTAATACTTCTACTTTTCCATTTTGACGAATGCCAATCTCAATGGATTGCTCGCTGACTGTCATATCGGACGATACCTTGTACACAAGGTGCTTATTGGCGCGCATGAATACCGTTTCTTCTGGCAGCATCTTGGTGATGCGTTGCTGGTCAATTAAATCTAATGTCAGCAACATTCCTGGGCGTAACAAAGCTTGTTCATTATTAATTTTGGCCCGTACTTTTATACTACGAGTACTTGAATTAACACGAGAATCTAAGGTGACAATTTCACCGTCAAATAGACGGTCTGGATAGGCCACACTAAATGCCTTAATGGCTTGTCCCACTTTAATACGGGGTATATATAACTCAGCTAAATTAAAATCCATTTGTAAGTGTGTAACGGAATCCAGTGTCGTGATTTCATCACCAGGCTTGAGCAATGCACCCGCACTCACATTACGTAACCCCAATAAACCATCAAACGGGGCTTTAATGACTCGGTCTTTTAATGTGGCTTGAACTTGAGCAATGCGTGCACGAGCGGTATCAATAGACGACTGTAAACGGTCAAGTTCTGAAGCGGATACCGATTTTTGCTTAACCAAGTTTTCTATTCGTTTATATTCACGCTTTTGATCCGCCAGCTCGATTTTTGCCACATTTAATTGCGCAAGCTCTTCATCATTGGCCAGTGTCAGCAAGGTTTTTCCTTTTTTAACAAACTCACCTTGCTTGAATGAAATCTGACTGATTTTTTCTGTGACACTGGCAGTCACACTTACCGATTCAGCAGCACGAGCACTGCCCATAGCCTCAAGTGACTCGGTTACATTGCCTTGGGTAACTTCATATAATACGACTTGTGCGACAGGGCGCACTCGGGGCGTGGATGAGCTTTCAGCATAATAGCGATACGCTACCGCCAGAATGATGATAATAAGGGAACCATAAGCAAGCTTGCGCAGCATGGGAAAGTCCTAAGTTAGGTATTGTACGTGATGGCTTTTGATGCCAATCATAAAAATTAGTTTCATCTAGGCTTAGCCCAGTCAAACATACTGCTTTACACGTTCATTCACTACAAAATCTATAGTGTGACTGGCTGTTATGAATTTTTGTACGAGAGTAATCAATGGTTGGATTACTCTTCACTTTTCATACACTTCGGCTTACTAACCGATTAATACTGATGAAACTGCCCTGTCACAAACATATCCACCTTACTGACCATTTGATCTCTTAAAGCAGTCAGCGCCACAACCCGAGTATCACTTTTATATGCTTCGAAGTGCTCACTGCTTGGAAATTGAATCACATGAATTTCATCAGGCTCATGTTCTGCCTTATTCTCATTATAAGAGGCACTGAGCAAATTCCCTTCATGCTCTCGTAATATGGGAATCACCCTAGATTCAAATTCACGTAAGCCTTGGATTCCATTTTTGCTGGCGTACAGTAATGCGATTATTTGAATCATGGGCTTCTCACTCGAAAATTAGCGTACAGTTAAAGTACTGCATTTATGCACACTGCCTTGTTGACTATAAGCATACTGACAGTTTTGGCGGGTGTTGCCCGTGCTCACGGCCTATGTCATTAGGCCGTTAGACACTCCAAAATCAGACCTGTGTACGTTAAAACTGAGCCAGTAGTAACAATTACACTCAAAATAGCAATCAAAACACCTCTTAAAGCCCCTATTAACGCCTGTTTACTTCAAATTTCATAACAATCTGTTATAACTTAATACAGCTTATTATAAAGATTATTAAAAGAGACGCCCATGTCACGCCTGCTGATCATTGCCCTGTGTTCTGTATTGTCCATTCCTACGTTTGCCGAAGATGTTTTAAACGGTGACGCTCAGGTTACGCCATCTCGCTTACCCCTTGAAGAGTTACGCGCTTTCGCTGAAATTTTTGAACGCATCCGTACCAGCTATGTTGAAACGGTTGACGATAAAACACTATTAGAAAATGCCATTCATGGCATGCTAAGTGGTCTTGACCCTCACTCTTCGTATTTAGGATCAGAGGACTTTGAGGATCTGCGTAACAACACAAGTGGCAAGTTTGGCGGTCTGGGCATAGAAGTAGGCATCGAAGATGGTTTCATTAAAGTGGTCAGCCCAATTGATGACACCCCCGCACAAAAAGCCGGTATTTTAGCCGGTGACCTAATTATTAAAATTGATGACACTCCTGTTAAAGGCATTGGCTTAACGAAGGCCATTGATAAAATGCGTGGCGAACCCGGCAGCAAAATTGATTTAACCATTTTACGCGATGGAGAAAATAAACCTTTAGAGATATCCCTTAACCGTGCCGAGATTAAGATCACCAGCGTTAAGCACAAGCTAATTGATGATCAATTTGGCTATTTACGCATTACTCAATTTCAAGAAAATACAGGCGCTGACACACATAAAGCCCTGCAAAAACTACTTGATGAAAGCAAGCAATCACTGTCGGGGGTTATTTTAGATTTACGCAATAACCCAGGCGGCGTACTAGACGCAGCAGTAGCCGTTAGCGATACCTTTATAGACAATGGATTACTTGTGTATACACAAGGCCGCGTGAGTAATGCTGACGTGCGTTACCAAGCCACAGTAGATACATTAATGCCTGAACTGCCACTTGTAGTACTCATCAATGCGGGCAGCGCTTCAGCATCGGAAATTGTGGCTGGTGCGTTACAAGATCATAAGCGTGCCGTCGTCATGGGTACGCAAAGCTTTGGTAAGGGTTCGGTACAAACCGTATTACCACTGAATGGCGAGCACGCATTGAAACTCACTACTGCGCGCTATTACACGCCAAATGGCCGATCAATTCAGGCTAAGGGCATTACCCCAGATATTGAAGTGCACCAGGGTAAGTTTACTGAAAGCTCTGAAGCTGGGTATTACAAAGAAGCTGATCTTGAAGGGCATTTAAGCAGTGAAGGCAAAGCTGATAAACCTACCAAAGACAACTGGCCCACTCAAGCTGAACGCATGCAAAAAGACTATCAGTTAAACCAAGCCTTAACTGTACTAAAAGGTATGAACATTTTAATTAACATTGAAAACAAAGCCACAGCTGATGATACTCAAGACACCCCCGCTGACACTTAGTTTTTTATGGCTCGCCATGCTTAGTGCTGGCAGTCATGCACAATCAGAAGGGGAATCGATCACCCCTTTTGAAAAGCAAGTCTCTGGGTACCAATCCACAGCTCAACCTCCCTTAACGTCAAGCTACGTTGCCCCCGCCCGCTTGGCCATTATCATTGATGACTTGGGAAACAGCCTGCATAAAGGCTTAAAAGCCATTGCTCTTCCTGCACCCATTAGCTTTGCCGTTATGCCCCACCGCAAATACAGCAAGACACTGGCTGAGCGAGCTGGCCGCTTAGGCCGTGATGTATTACTTCACGCACCCATGAGTACGATTAACGGCCGAGAACTGGGCGCAGGTGCGTTAAGCCAAGATTTAAGCGAGCAGGTCTTTAAAGATAAGCTGCGTTTTTCCATTGCTAATACGCCGTTCATTTCAGGTGTTAACAATCATATGGGCAGCCAATTAACCACTGAGCCACAAGCCATGAAGTGGGTAATGGATGTATTGAAAGAAGAGCAGTTATTCTTTGTGGATAGCCGTACCCATGCTCGCAGCATTGGTTACAAAACGGCCTTTAAGATGGGATTATCCACCGCCAATCGAGACATTTTTTTAGATCATGAAATTAATATTAATAGCATTCACATTCAATTTAAAAAAGCCCTAGCCATTGCTAAGCGTTATGGCAGTGCCATTGCAATTGGCCACCCTCATGATGCGACTCTGACGTATTTGAATCATGTATTACCACAACTAGACGGCAGCAATGTGGCCATTCACAGCGTAAGTGATTTATTAAAGGGTGGTATGAAGGTGCGCCCTGACAGCACAAGAGAAAACCAACCAGCGAACATGCCATCATTGGATGCCTTGGTAAATAATCTTCTTCAGCAAACTCAGCCCGCTCAGATACAAACAAAAGAAACGAGGATTTATTGATCCTAACTTAACCGTTTAAGCGGGTCTTTATCATGCTGCTCACCAAGTGGCTCCTACTAATAGTTACCCTGACTAAAAATAGGAATAATAATTTAAAGTTTGTATTTTACCTGCCCTACAATCCTCCTTACACACCGACCTCAAAAATGATAAATCGGAGCACAAAAAAGCCCAGCGGATTACTCAACTGGGCTTTTTATTTATCGGAAAAACGATACTATTTATTCTAATTCGGCTTGTAGCGCTTCAAGCTCTTCTAGCCCTTCCATCCACTGCTCTTCGGTGGCGTCTAACGATTGTCTTACGCTGGCTTGTTCGGCCAATATAATTTGCAGCTTATCTTTATTAACGGCTTCGTATAGGCTGGTATCCGCAAGCTGGGCTTCTATTTCTTCTTGTTTGCTTTGCAGTGTTTCTACCTGAGCTTCTAATTTATCGATCTGTTTTTTCAACGGACTCATTTTTTTGCGCATTTCAGCTTCGCGGCGTTTGCGCTCTTTTTTAGCATCCGCACTGTTTTCGGTTACCACTGTTTCAACTGGCTGTATTTCAAGACTTTGCTGCTTGATGAAAGCACGGTAATCTTCAAGGTCACCATCAAATTCAGCTACCTTACCATCGTGAATCAATAAGAATTCATCAACAGTATTCACAAGTAAGTGTCGATCATGGCTCACTACTACAATGGCCCCTTCAAAGTTTTGCAGCGCTAATGTTAATGCTTGGCGCATATCCAAATCTAAATGGTTGGTAGGCTCATCCAATATTAATAGATTGGGTTTTAGCCATGCTATTCTGGCTAAAGCCAAGCGAGCAAGCTCGCCACCTGAGAATTTTTCACACGGGCCAACAGCTTGATCTCCATGAAAACCAAAGCCCCCCAAGAAATTACGACACTCTTGCTCACTGGCACCAGGAGTCAGTTTTTGTAAGTGTAAGATTGGGCTGTAGCTCAGTTCCAGCTCATCAACTTGGTGCTGGGCAAAATACCCTAATGATAGAAATTCGCCTGCGTAGTACTCACCCTGCAAAAGATCTAACTGACGCACCAAGGCTTTAATCAGTGTTGATTTACCCGCACCGTTGGCACCTAGTAAACCAATTCGATCTCCGGGACGAAGATCCAGCATGACATTACCCAGCTGAACATTATCAGCGGTATAACCAATATTGGCTTTGGTCAGCTTTAATAATGGATCGCTGACTTTATCGGCATTTGGAAATTTAAATTGAAACTCACTGTCCACATGGGCAGGGGCTATTTTCTCCATGCGCTCCAAGGCTTTCACACGACTTTGTGCTTGCTTGGCCTTACTGGCTTTTGCTTTAAAGCGGGTGATGAAGCTTTCTATGTGTGCAATTTGTTCTTGTTGCTGTTCATACATGGATTGTTGCTGCGCTAAGCGCTCAGCACGACGACGCTCAAAGTCGGCGTAGTTACCGCTGTATAAGTCCAGCTTTTGGGTGTGTATGTGCACAATGCCATCCACTACGCTGTCGATAAAGTCACGATCGTGACTGATCAGTAATAAGGTTCCGCGGTATTTTTGTAAAAATGTTTCTAACCACATGGCGGCGTCTAAATCCAAATGGTTAGTCGGCTCATCTAGCATCAATAAGTCACTTGGCATAATCAGAGCCTTTGCCAAATTTAAACGCATTCTCCAGCCACCACTAAACGCACTGACGGGATGCTCCATTTGCTCGGGGGTAAAACCTAAACCCGCCAACATGGTAATGCCTTGATGATCGACACCGTAGCCCCCGATCATTTCAAACTCGCCATGACTTTGAGCCAATTTATTATCATCGAGATCGGCTTCGGCTTGGGCAATGGCCGCTTGGATTCGACGAAATTCTTGGTGGCCATCTAACACATAATCTAACGCGGTTTTGCTAGACGCAGCCACTTCTTGGGCCATGTGGGCAACACGCCAATTCTTAGGCATGAGTAAATCGCCTTGGTCTAGCGCAAGCTCACCAAGGATCAATTTAAATAATGTAGATTTACCTGCACCATTAGCACCTACAACCGCGAGCTTATGGCCGTCATGTACCGTTAGGTCGGCCTGCTGCAGAATGATTTTAGAGCCTAGGTGTAAATTAACTTGCTGCAGCCGTATCATAAGGCACTTCACTATTCACGGATTGCAATTTAATGGGAGGGTCGATGTGACACAGGGTGCGCATAATGCCACAAAATCATCTGATAACCCATTTCGTAATGACGCTGTTCTTGTTTATGCCCTTCATTCTGTGCAAAAACATCACACACAACAAAGGTAGATGTATGACGATATTTTCAATCGATGCAATAAATTCATCAGACCTTAGTTTGTCGGACAATCCGTTTTGGCAATACTCTCTGATCGTTTACAAGCAACCTCATTGTGCTGAATTTTTATTGAGTGCTCAGAATCGCTACGGACTTGATGTAAACATGCTTTTATTCATTGGTTGGTTAGCTCTTCAAAAGAAAACTCTGACGCTTTCGCCTATTTTCGTAAATAGCATTGCTGATTTTCAAGTGAAAACGGTTCAACCTATTCGTAAAATACGAATAACGGCAAAGGGTTTTAATAACCTTAAGTTTTACAACGCGCTTAAAAAACTAGAATTAACGGCAGAATGCATCGAACAGCAACGCTTATATCAACTTTCAGATCGCATGCCAGTATCAAATGAATGCTTAGAGGTAACTATTGAGCAAGGTGTGAAGGTATATATTAGTCAGAACGACAACAGAATTGGATTAATCCAAGAAAATAACTGGCTACAAACATTGATTCAATATTTGCAGCCAGATAACTAGGCTATTAAGAAAATAGCCTAGTTAACGAAGATTACTTCTCTTCGTTAAAAGTGCTTTCAACAGCAGCAACTGGTGCAGCAGGCTTGGCCGCTACTTTAGCTGGCTTTTTAGCCGCTTTAACAGCTGCTTTTTTTGCTTTAACAGCCGCTTTCTTTGCTTTTTCAGCATCTTTCTTAGCAGCAACTTTCGCTTTTGCTTTCGCAACAGCAGCTTTTGCTTTTGCTTTAGACTTTGCAGCGTCCGCTTTTACTTTCGCTTTTGCTTTTGCAGCATCATCTGTTGCTTTCGCTTTCGCTTTAGCTGCCGCTTTTTTAGCAGCAGTAGCTGCTTTCTTAGCAGCAGCTTTAGCAGCGATTGCTTCTTTTTTAGCAGCCGCTTTTTCAGCAGTAGCTAAAGTCTTAGCAACAGCTTTTTCAGCAGAGTTACGAGCGGCTTCTAGTTGAGCAGCCTTTTTGCTAGCAGCTTTAACAGCATTTAGAGCTGAAGTAGCTTCTTTTGCAATCGCTTTTGCAGCAGATGCAGCCGCTTTAGCTGTTGCAGTTTTCGCTTTAGCAGCAGCTAATTGCTTAACAGCAGCAGGTGTTTTCTTAGCTTTAACTTTAGCAGCTATTTTATCAGCAGCTTCTTTTGCTTTTGAAGCGGCAGAATCAGCTTTAGTTGCAACAGCAGAAGCTTTATCAGCTTCTTTAGCGGCAGTAGCTTCTTGCTGAGCACGAACTTTAACAAGTTGTGCTGCTAACTTAGCAATTTCAGTTTCGATTTGAGCAATCGGGCTTGCAACTTTTTTAGCGGCTACTTTCTTAGCAGGTGCTTTTTTAGCAGCTGGCTTTTTAGCAACAGCTTTTTTAGGAGCAGCTTTCTTAGCAGCAGGTTTCTTCTTAGCAGGAGCTTTTTTAGTAGCAGCCATATTTTATTACCTTGTAGGTGACTTTATGTGGTGCCGCAATTATACAACCAGTCAAAAGTTAATCTAGTTAAAAGGATTACTTTTTTTGATCTGAAGCCGTTTTTTACACTTTATTTTGTTTTATTTTCTAAATGATGATTTAACCAAGCTAAAAGTGGCTGCCAATCTTCAACATCTTTTTCATTTGGAGAGGAGAAGTCATAGATGCCCATGCCCAGTTCTGAACCACGAACGTAATGTTGTGTATCCCGAATGGAGGCAACAAACGGAATATTCAAACTCCGAAGAAAAATTTCAAGCTTGTTGTAGCCAAGAGTATTGCGCTTCACTCGATTGGCAATCACCGCAATTGGCTTCGGCTTTAGACGAAAGCCAGGGCTAAGCAAAACATCTTTTATGAAAGAAGTAGCCGCCCTAATATCAATAGCGGATGGCACAATGGGAATTAAAATGGCATCGCAATGACGAATGCTCTCTGACAAATCCACCCCGGTCATTCCAGCTGGAGTATCCATAATCACATGACTTGTCATGCTGGGCACTTTCAGCTTGAAACTACGAGTTGCCCTCGTCTCACCTTTTCCGCATACCTCGACTGAAAATATGAAAGGTAAATTACGGGTGCGTTCATTTACCCACTGATTAGATGAACCCTGAGGGTCATAATCAATAATGGCCACATGGTTTTTTTCATCTTGTGCAAAATACGAGGCGATATTAGTTGCTATGGTTGTTTTACCACTTCCACCCTTAGCATTGGCTACCAATAACTTTTTAGGAGCACATCTAGTGATAATACGAGAGGTTTCATTCTCAATAGGGTCGCTTAATTTACGGGACACGGTTCCATCCAAAGAGCCTTCTGCGAGTATCGGCTTGATATCCTTACAAACCGTGATGGTCGATAAATTACGGCCATTCAATTAAAAATAGTCTAATATTCGTCAGTTGTTAAATTTCAAGGATCGAAAACAAATGAAAATATTCACAAAACTCTTATTACTGGCCTTAGTGGCTGGACTGGCCGCACCTTTTTTCTTGAAAGGCCCCAATGGATTGCCACTACTCAACTATAAAGACTTTATACCTACGCCTGATTCGGTCATGAATTCCATCACTCCTAAAGCTGAAACCAAACTGTATAAATGGAAAGACGCGAAAGGTCATTGGCAGTTTGGAGACAACCCACCTGAAGGAGTGGGCGCAAGTACGATGCAGGTAAAGACCCAAATTAACTCAATGAAAACCATCGAACTTCCAGAGGGTTTTAAAAATAATACAGGTACAGAACCTGAAAAAGGATTTGACCCTCTAAGCTCAGGGGCTTCACCATTAAGCACTGCACCTATTGATAAAGTGCCTGAAATGATGGATCGAATAGAGAGCTACCAACAAAAGCTAGATGATCGAGCTAAAACGCTGGATGCTCTTTAAAATAAACAGGTTACATTAATTCAAATACGAAGCCGTTGGCTCCAACGGCTCGATATTTCCCCCCCATAAATGCCACATCCATTACTTGCGTATTTTTAGTGGCCCACTCATTTCGGCCAGTTAACTGCCATGTACGCTTTAACGCTCCGGTCCGGGTATCCCACAGCTGCACCATACCGCTCGAGTTACCGGTTAATAGCTGAGTAGATGCATCATTAAATCGAGCGGCCAAAAAATAACCGGTTGTCGCTTTAATCGGTGTTCTAATTTTTCCGGTAACTAAATCCCAGATGTACACCTCTCCGCGATGACTGGCTCCAAATCCCAATGAGCCATCTTCATTAATTGCGGTGACTCGAATTTGATTGTTAAGCTGCCAACTTCTTACTTCTTTACCTGTTAATAAATTCCACACCTTAACGTACGAGTCATCCCCTCCGGTAATGGCCCATTTACTGTCGGAACTCATATCGACTGTTTGTACAATTCCTTCATGGGCCAAACGCAATTTGACGCCACCATTTTGAATATCAAACAAAGCCGCTTCGTAACTCTCTAAACCCAATAATGCATATTGCCCTGTATTGCTTAAATCCATGTCTCGAATATCCGCTGGGGCCTCCCATAACCAAAAAGCTTCACCTGTCTTGGCATTCCATAGCACAATTTTCCGGTGATCTGAGGTGGCGGCATACAAACCATTATCGCTGATACTACTTGCAACAATGCCCGACATTTTTCCTTCTTGATGATTCCAGTTATACAAGCGTTCAAACCTACCTATGTCCCAGTAGCTGCCTCCATGGTGCACTGAGCCAATAAAAGCGTTCTTACCATCTTTTGATAGGCTTGCACTGTAAACACCTTGAACTGCCATCTCCCAATGTTTGCTTGGACTGTCACCGCTGGAACACGCCACCAAAAATAAAATGGAAAAGAGGATTGTGAAAAATTTCATAGTCGTAGCATCCTGTTATTTACCTTAAGTTTAGGTCATGTAATAAAAAAGATAGGACGCGATCAGCCAGCTAATTTTAGTCAGCTATGAAATTTAAAATTAGAGGGGGTCGTACAAAGGAGAGGAGGGAAATAAAGAGGCTTTTACCAAGCCTCTTTCATCGATCTATTTAACGTATTACGCCATCATTTCTTTATGAGAGGTATGCAGTACTTCTATCAAACTATCTTCTAGTTGAAAACGCTCTTCTAATAATTCACCCAATGCTGATAAATCTTTAGATAAGTCAGACATTTTTTCGATGCAATCTTCAGCTGTTTGGTAACTGTCATTAAACGCGACACATTCTGATGTGATAAATTCTAAACGCGGGTAATGTTTATTGGCTAAATTGATGCTGCCATCGTTAAATTCCTCAGCTTCTTTAACTAACTGCTCGTAGACTTCAAAGTGTCCTGCACTGCAATAATCCATTAATACCTGACAAAATGCTTGGATCTTAATGGAAACAGGTGTTTCTCGTGGGCTAAACGGTTTTAAGCCTTTAATGGCCATGAACAGTACCAATAACTCTTGTCGCTCATTCAACCATTTATCAATGATTATATGTGTGCCACCCCAACGCTCTTGTGCACTCTCACAGCTTTCTAACATTGTTATTCCTCATCATTATATTTATCAGGATCAAGCCTCTAATCAAGCTCTAAGTAATAACAAATATAGGCACAGGATCACCCGCCTGCAAGTGGATTTTGATGATATTTATTTTGCTTGAGTCCTGCGTTTTTTTACAATATGATCCATCAGGTAGACATTGTAATCGCAATGCTTTTTATGGCTAATATGAGCCTTTATCACACAAAAATGCACTATTTCTAGTGCCTTTTTTTATATTATTAAACCGTCTCTTTTTGCTTTTTCCCAGCCAGAACAAACACCACAACCGAAACAACTGCAAAACCCACAAACCACACTAATACCCACTGTGGCATTGATAAGCCAATAAATGACCATTGTGCATCAGCACAGTTCCCATTGCCTCTTAACATCACCGCCAGTACGTCTGCCCAAGGCAAGGTATCAACCATATACTCCAAACTTGGTCCACACGTTGGTACTTGATCGGCTGGTAAACTTTGTATCCACACATGCCTGCCTGCTACCGCCATTCCAAAGCACGATGCTAAAAACAAGAAACCCATGTGTATGCGTTCTCGCAATGCGTTAACACCAAAAATACTGCCCGACAAACCTATTAACCCCAACAGTAATACAGCGATTCTTTGCATAACACATAACGGACAAGGGTCTAAATACATTACGTATTCGAAGTAATACGCCGCGCCAAGTAATCCCGCACACGCGATAAACATCAATAAAAACAATTGCCTGGTACTAATAAAGGGCATGATATTTCCTACTCTACTTTGTTAATAAACGAATGAAGCATTAAGACCACATAATTTGGTTTTTGTTACTCAACATTCGTCACAAAATCGACCTATGTAAACTATGCTATTGAAAGACATACACAAAAGGACAGAACTATGAGAACTATTATCTCATTCATAATAGCCAGTTGCATGGCCTCTTTTTCATTTGCTGAAGGAACAGCCGGTGGCGGTACCCAGTATGTACACTTACAACCTGCATTTGTTGTAAATTATGGTGCCAATACATCAGGTCGGCTTAAATACATTCGTACCGATGTGGCATTAAGAGTGGTAGGCGCAGAAGCAGCAGGCAAGGTAAACCATCATCAAGCCTATATTCGTAATCAGTTAGTACTGTTGTTAAGCCAGCAAGATGAAAAAACCGTCAATTCAGCACAAGGCCGTGAGAAACTTCGCCAAGTTGCTCTAGATGAGGTGAAAGCCTTATTAAGCGAGCTTGAGGGAAAGCCGTATATTGAAGATTTGTATTTTCAAAATTTTGTGGCACAAAACTAAACGCCTCAACATCTAGACATAAAAAAGCCGAATCAATGATTCGGCTTTTTTATTCGTACTCGACAATAATTACAAGCACGTTATCTAAAGGTAAAATTACCCCTCTAGAATATCAGCATCACGTTTCGAAGCCTGCTTGATATCAAATTGTACTTTACCGTCGTGCCAGCCTGCTTCCCAGGCATTAGCAATCATTTCTGCGCGGTAAGGGCAGTCGCTGTTAGTCCTTCCTATCATGCCTGCCATGAATCCATGACGGTATGCTTTTTCTAGACTTTCCAGGTCCCACTGGTTTTCAACCAGTTCCATAATGTAATCTCAAAACGTTATCAGGTAAATCTAACTTAGATTTACGCGAATACAAGCTGATTGTTAGACTAAGTGTGACAAGCTAACAGAGCCAGCCCCTGTAGTGTGACGCTCATCACATTTTAACCAGATACTCACTTAGGTATTCGTTAAAAGGTATCTGATCAGTGGCTTCAATTTTTTCCTGCTCTTTCAATGAGTTAGCCGCTTTTTCTTGCCAGTTAGTTTGCTGCTCACGGGTTATTTTATGCTCATACTTTTTACTAATGTCATTGGTTTGTGCCAACGCAAACTCAATAAAGGTTTGTTTTTTACTTTGCATTTCATGAAGGATTTTCGCACTGGGTGTCAGTGAAGGATCCAAAACTCTTTTTTCCATTGCAACTAATGCTTGTGAATAATTTTTCGCTCCGGCTTTTTTATCCATAATGTCTGCAAGCGGTTTGAATTGATCAAACAACTCTTGCCCCCAAGCTTTTAGTGATACCGGTTGGCTGTGCTTCATTAACTTAAAGTCAGGGTTGCGTCCATCGATCACCACTTGACGGTGATTCTGCTCAACTTCAGCACATTCGACATATGATAATTTAGGGCTAGGGTGCAATAAGCAATGAGCCAGGAATAAATCCATAAAATGAATTTGCTCTTCATCAATACCTAACTCTGAAAACGGATTCAAATCTAAGCAACGCACTTCTATATACTCAACGCCGTGATCATTCAAAGCCGTTAATGGCTTTTCACCATTTTTACTGTTTCGTTTAGGGCGAACATCACTGTAATACTCGTTTTCGATTTGCAACAGATTAGTATTCAATTGATTAAATACTCCATCGCGCTCTACGCCAATTTTTTCATATTCTGGCACAGATTGCTTCATAGCTTGCTTAAGTGTATTTGTGTACGTTGGCAGACCGTTAAAGCATACAAACAGACCTTCTTGTGCATTATTTTGGTAACCAAGCCCACTCATCCTTAAGCTTGTAGCATAAGGCGAATATAAGGTCTGACCATCCAGTTCTGTTAAACCATGCTCGTCATTTTCTATAAAGCTTTTATCCAAAACAGGGCTTGCGCCAAATAAGTACAATAACAACCAAGCATGACGACGGAAGTTTCTTACCAACCCGAAATACCCTTCGCTTATATAATCTTGTGTAAGCGGCTCTGAATGTAATTGAGCGGTAAATTCCCACAAGGATTCAGGTACCGAAAAGTTATAATGCAAACCAGCAATGCACTGCATTTTACGACCGTAGCGATGCCACAAACCATGACGATATACGTGTTTAAGCTGCCCTACATTCGACGAACCATAATGAGCAATTGGTACATCCAGTTCATTGTTAATCACACCCGGCATAGAAAATGGCCAAATTTTTTCTTTGCCTATTTCAGCAGCCGTAAATGCATGTAACTCTTCAAGTATGGCCAGCACCTGCTTAGGATCGTCTTTAGCGGGAGTAATAAACTCCAGTAAGGATTCGCTGTAATCCGTTGTTATATGCGTATGGGTTAATGCGCTGCCCAGAGCCTTAGGGTGAGGCTGCTGAGATATTTGACTATCGCTATTAACTCGTAAGCCTTCTTTTTCAATGCCCCGCACAAATTTAAGCGCCGAGGGATCGATTTGCTGTAACTCTGACAGCACGTTCTGGTATGAAAGAGACAAAGGAGCAATCCTAAAATATGATTGCTGGCATTATAGCCAGCTAACCAAAGAAGATAATATAGTAAATTCGAAACAGTCCATTCCTAAATACGCTCTATCACTAGATCGCATTAATTAGAAATTATAGACGCTTGGTCTTTTTCTGCTGAGCTTGTGCAAACAATGCGGCCATGCCACCGCCTTGTGGCTGATTATCCTGAGCTCGATTATGCGATTCGACACTCCGTTGGCCACCCTTAGACTTACGCTCGCCTCTAGGAGTGGCTTTTTCAGCTTGGTAATCTGATGCGTTATCTGACATACGCATAGAAAGTGCAATTCGCTTACGGCTAACCTCAACTTCCATCACCTTAACTTTCACCACATCTCCGGCTTTAACCACTTCGCGGGGGTCAGAAATAAATGTATCTGACATCATGCTGATGTGCACTAATCCATCTTGGTGAACGCCAATGTCTATAAACGCACCGAACGCAGCCACATTACTAACAACCCCTTCGAGAATCATATCGTCGCGAAGGTCTTTTAATTCTTCGACGCCTTCTTTAAATTCAGCAGTCACAAATTCAGGTCTAGGATCACGACCTGGTTTTTCCAATTCAGCAAGAATATCTTTCACAGTTGGCAAGCCAACGTCATCGCTTACATAATCATTGGCATTTACCGCATTTAAAAATGCCCCGTCACCCATTATCGAAGATACATCTTTACTGGCTTGGGCTGCGATATTTTTTACTACACTGTAAGATTCTGGGTGCACTGAGCTGGCGTCTAATGGGTTTTTACCATTGGAGATTTTTAAAAAACCTGCCGCTTGTTCAAATGTTTTCCCACCTAAACGAGGGACTTTTTTCAAGTCAGTTCTGCTTTTATAAGCACCATTCTCTTCTCTAAACGCCACTATATTATTTGCAATAGTCGTATTTAAACCTGATACACGGGTTAATAGCGGAGCCGATGCAGTGTTCAAATCAACACCGACCGCATTCACACAGTCTTCTACTACCGCATCTAACGAGCGTGCTAAAGCAGACTGGCTAACATCATGCTGATACTGACCAACACCAATCGCTTTGGGATCAATCTTAACCAATTCTGCCAACGGGTCTTGTAAACGACGAGCAATGGAAATTGCGCCACGTATAGTTACGTCTAAATCAGGGAATTCTTTAGCGGCTAGTTCTGATGCCGAATAAACAGATGCACCCGCTTCACTTACCACAATTTTTTGTATGTTAAGTTCAGGGTGCGCTTTCATCACGTCACCCACTAACCGATCGGTTTCTCGACTAGCCGTACCATTACCAATGGCCACCAATTCAACTTCATGCTTAATACATAGCGCTCTGATTGTGGCTTTGGCTTCACGGCTTTGATTTTGTGGTTGGTGAGGATAAATCACACCATGATCAAGTACCTTACCAGTGGCATCTACCACAACAACTTTTACACCACTTCTAAAACCGGGGTCTAAACCCAGAGTAGCTTTATGACCAGCAGGAGCAGCCATAAGTAAATCTTTTAAGTTGGTGGCGAACACCTTGATCGCTTCACCTTCAGCGCTTTCTCGAATACGCCCAATTAATTCAGTTTCTAAATGGGTTAGTAATTTAACACGCCAAGTCCACTTAACAACTTCGGCCAACCAGCGATCCGCTGGGCGTGACTCATTCTTCACATTATAAAAATTCGCTACAATGGCTTCACATGGGCTTGAGGCCAATTTATTAGAGACATCACCCACAATTAAGTTAGCTGACAAGATACCCTCATTACGGCCTCGTAAAATGGCTAACGCGCGGTGACTTGGCACCCCTTTAAGGGCTTCATCATGCTCAAAGTAATCTTGAAACTTTTCACCTTCGACTTCTTTACCCTGCATCACTCGTACGCTCAAAGTGGCTTCTGTCCACAAAAAGGTTCGAAGCTGCTCAAGCAAGTCTGCACTTTCGGCAAAACGCTCCATCAAAATAAACTTGGCACCATCTAATGCAGCTTTAAGATCAGGCACACCTTTATCAGCATCAATGAAAGTTTGAGCTTCGGCTTCTGGATCTAGACTTGGGTTTTCAAGCAGGCTATTTGCCAAAGGCTCAAGCCCTGCCTCGATAGCAATTTGACCCTTGGTACGACGCTTTTGTTTAAACGGTAGATATAAATCTTCTAAACGGTTTTTAGTATCGGCTAGTTGGATTTGTGCTGCCAAAGCATCGGTTAACTTACCCTGCTCATTGATATTTTTAAGAATACTGCTTCGGCGCTCTTCTAGCTCACGCAAGTAACGTAAACGTTCTTCTAATGTACGTAATTGAGTATCATCTAATCCACCGGTTATTTCTTTACGATAACGCGAAATAAATGGCACTGTAGCGCCTTCATCTAACAGGGCGACTGAAGCGGTTATTTGATTAAGGTGAACATTTAGCTCTTGGGCCAAAGCCGTAAAAATACGATCCATGAAAGTCACTCTTTAGAACGTGAAAATTTGATTATTATTGTGAACAATGGCCGATACATGGATACCACATAGGTATCGACTCTATCTGAATATATACGATGGAATTATAAAGCACTGGAAAGAAAAATGCTGAGGCTTATTAGGCCTAAACAGCGTGTTTTTTAATATTTTCAGTAGGTTGTTTTTCAACCAGAACAAATTAAGCAATGCACTAGAATGCAAACTTGCGACTAAAGCCTAATAGAACCTGCTGGGTGACAAAACGATACTCACCATTACCTCGGTGATTGTAAAGCGAGATAGCTAATTCACTTTCCCATTTGTTCCACTCACCCGCTAAAAATAATTTAGTCCCGGTACCATAACTGCTTTCTCTAAAGTGCTGCAAATCACATTGGTCGATAAGTCCACTGACACCTAAGCTGGCGCCTGAAAGCAAATCTGACGCAGCTGAATAACAGCCCGCATTTGCCACTGTATTTAACTCGGTTTCGTAGGCCGTACCGCGCACTGCACTGTACATTAGGTTTAACCCCAATCCCACTTTGAAATATCTATTTGGAGTGGAATCACCTCGACCCCATGAATAAAACACACTGGGACTAACAGACACCACACTCATACTAGAATAGGAGCCCAAGTCAAAAGAGGCCTTATTACTGCTGCCACGTTGTATCACCTGCTCGAAGGCATAATCGTCAAAATAATCAAAACCAAAACCGTAACCCCAGTTTGATTCCGTAAAATATGAATCGTTAACTGAAATACTATAAATGGGCCTTGGTTTGGATCCGCTACTTAAAATAAAGACATCGTCTTCGGATGAAGCATTTTGAAATTTTAGCTGACGCTCAGTAAAACTAACGCCTAACTTTAAATGCATGCGTCCAAAAATGCCAAATATGCTATTTGCACACTCACTGCTGCGAATCTCATCGTATAGAGCTTCACATTGCTTATAACTTTCATTAATCTCAACTACTGTAGCTTTTATATCGGTAATGGAATCTTTTATAGCCGTAGTCACTCCATCTTCAGCATTCGCAGTCACAGAGATGAGTATTAGGAAAATCAAATAATAACGATCCATTTCAAACCTTTTATTTGGCTGTAATTAATCAGAATAGTTAATAGAATAGCAAAATCTCAACATGGAATAAGAAGTATAGCTGAGCAATAATTCTCAGCTTTAAACTATGCTTACTTAGTTGATTATTAAGGCGTAATGGAAATATGTTAATCAAAACTCTACTGTCCATTTTATTAAGCATTAGCCTTATTCCATTCAGTTATGGTTTTGAGTTAAATGGCATTGGTTCGTATCAGCAGCTTCGTAAGGAATTTTACATTGGCGCCCTGTACCTAACTAAAACCAATAACGACCCGACTGCCATCATTACCAGCAATACCAGTAAACGTATGGCGCTAAAAGTAACAGCCAAACGCTGGAGCCCAAGGCGCTGGTCTCTTCAATGGCAGAACGATATTGCCATTAACAATTCTTTTGATGACGATCCTGAATTAACCAAACAGCTTATGCTATTTACTGGTTTTTTAGACGATAACCTAACCACAGGTGACGAAATAATTATTGATTACGTTGCTGCTTCGGGCACAACCGTTTCAATTAATGGTGTGCCCATAATTGAAACTAAAACAGCTAAGTTTTTTAACTACCTTTTAAAGGTTTGGATTGGTAAATTACCTCCATCTGGTGAATTTAAATCCCGAATGCTAGGTAAAAAAGACAGTACTTTTGATGCACTATTCAAGCAATATAATCAAATCAGTTATGACAAACAACGATCAGAGGTTATTGCCTCTTGGATACAATCACATAAAGATGCCTTGCTAGCAGAGCAGCGTAAAAAAGAACAAATCCAACAAAAGTTATTACTAGCAAAAATTAAAAAAAAGAACGCAATTATAAAAGCGAAAGCTGAAAAAAATAAAAAATCAATTTCTATCCATAAGAAAAAAACCTACATCGAACCTAAAAAAACAATAAAGAAAAAAGTCATTAGTAAACGTAAAAAAGTAGCGAGTATAAAACCTAACTTTTCCAAAACCAAAACCAAAAAAGAACTGATAGCTGAAGATAAATATTATTTAGACCTATACAAGTGGGAATTGACTAGAGAAATTAGAAATTCGGTTGAATACCCCGAATGGGCAAAAAAGTTTGGTCAAAAAGGTAACGTAATATTAAATTTCACGGTTACCCGGAAAGCTGAAGTAAAAGACGTAAACGGTAACAACCCTGACATATCTGTATTACTTACATCAGAACTGCATAGAGCTATTTTAGCCGTGGTACCATTTATATTACCGCCAGATGCATTAAATGGTAATAGTTGGAAAATGAGCATTAATTATAAATTCAACCCTAACTCAGACAAACAAACATTTATTAAAAAACCAAAAAAATTAGCATCCCTTACTAATAATAATAAAATTAACCGAGCCAGTTACAATAGAATTTTAAGTCAGTACGTCGACGATATAAAAGACACTATCTATGACAAAATTGAATATCCTGTCTGGGCAAAAAAATTAAATAAAAAAGGTAAGGTTATATTTGAAGTTATAATTAAAAAAGATGGTTCTATCGACGAAATAATTGAAAAGGTAGTTAGCCGTCACGATACTCTAAACAAAGAAATCCGAGATGCCATTCAAAATTCACAACCCTTACCCTCTATTCCTGACAGCTTAAAATTAAATAGGACGCGGATAACAATCGAGCATGAATTTAAATAACTCTTACAAATTAGCATCTAAATAAATTTCAGGCACAAAAAAAGGAGCGTTAGATGCTCCTTTTTTTGTGTTTAAAACCAACAATTACCATATCAATTTTAAACGTCACCTAGGGTGGGTGATTTATTCTCTATTACCTGAACAAGGAGCTAAGGTTTAATTAAACCTTAGGGCCTGCATCACGAATGGCGTCAGATACATCGTACTTAGTAAAATTGTCAACGAACTGCTTAGCAAGACCCGCTGCTACTTCGTCATACTTAGCTTGATCAGCCCATGCACCACGAGGATTAAGCAAAGTGCGATCAACACCTTCTACTGACTTAGGTACCTGTAAACCAAATACTGGAATTGTATCCGTATCAGCATCGCGTAATGCGCCAGATTGAATCGCTGCGATAACAGCACGTGTAGTAGGGATAGAGAAACGCTCGCCGCCTGCACCATTAGGACCGCCAGTCCAACCTGTGTTTACTAGGTAAACTTGAGAATCGTATTCAGTTACGCGCTTCATTAGAAGCTCAGCGTACTCTCCTGCTGGACGCGGGAAGAACGGTGCACCAAAACAAGTAGAAAATGTAGATTTAAGGCCTTTAGAACCGCCCATTTCTGTCGAACCAACAAGTGCTGTGTAACCAGACAAAAAGTGGTAAGCCGCTTGCTCTTTAGACAGGATAGAAACAGGAGGAAGAACACCTGTCATATCACATGTTAAGAAAATAACCGCTTTAGGCTCGCCTGCTTGGTTCTCAAGAACACGCTTTTCAATGTGCTCTAGAGGGTAAGCGCAACGACCGTTTTCGGTCAGGCTTACATCGTTATAGTCTGCTTTACGTGTTTCTTCGTCGATTACAACGTTCTCAACGATTGCGCCAAATTTAATAGCGTCCCAGATAACTGGCTCGTTCTTTTGAGAAAGATCGATGGTTTTTGCGTAGCAACCACCTTCGATATTAAATACTGTGCCCTTACCCCAACCGTGTTCATCATCACCAATTAGGTAACGGCTTTGATCAGCAGAAAGAGTGGTTTTACCTGTTCCTGACAAGCCAAAGAACAAGCATGTATCGCCGTCTTCACCTACGTTTGCAGAACAGTGCATAGGCAGCACGTCTTTTTCAGGTAATAGGAAATTTTGAACTGAGAACATGGCTTTCTTCATTTCGCCAGCGTAACGCATGCCAGCCAATAGTACTTTACGTGCTGCAAAGTTAATGATCACACACCCATCAGAGTTCGTGCCATCGCGCTCAGGTACACATTCGAAGTTAGCTACGTTAAGGATCTGCCATTCTTCTTTATTAGAAGGGTTGTAGCCTTCTGGACGAATGAACAGGTTACGACCAAATAGGTTCTGCCAAGCAGTCTGTGTGGTCATTTTAACAGGAAGGTAATGGTTTGAGTCAGCGCCAACGTGCACTTCAGAAACAAACTTATCGTGCTGGTCTAGGTACGCTTCAACACGATCCCATAAAGCATCAAACTTATCAGCGTCGAAAGGACGATTAACATTGCCCCAATCGATTGCATCAGCGGTGCTTGGCTCTTGAACAATGAAACGGTCCATTGGAGAACGACCTGTGCGCTTGCCTGTTGTAACAACAAATGCACCATTATCTTGTAAACGGCCTTCGCCGCGCTCTAATGCTTTTTCTACCAACAAGGCAGAAGAAAGATCGGTGTAAACAGTGGTCATAATAGGCCCAATCCAACAATAGTAGTGTGCCTGGCTTATGGCCAAACAACTGAAAATATGATCATTACAGTAAAGATAATACTGAAACGAATTCTAAAATTTAGGCTGCGGATTATGCCAGAAAATCCCATGATTGGCGAAGCCCAATGACCAGAAAAGAGACACGACCGCCCCATTTTGACAACCTTTGGTGCACAAAGCCTGTGCTCACGGGGGGTATAGAAAGTATTTATGGGGTCTATATTTACTATAACTTGGAGTGATTATCATTTAATTCAGCCAAAGTCCCATGCTACAGGGCTATCTGTATATTTTTGACGCTAGATATAAGGACATTTTGAGCGAGCATAGCCTGCAATTGAATCAGCCAAAGATTGGATAGGGAAGGATCTAAAACACGTATTAATAGGCGGCAACTACTGTGCTAATTTTAACGTACGAAAGAACACCAAATTAAAATCAATCTGAGCAGGGGGTCTAAAAAAGGGGGGTGGGATTTTACTTTTAAGATTAGGATAATCTTAAAAACGTATCAAAACAGCGGTGTGTATTAACACACCCAGTCACTAGGTGACCCTACTGTTTTGATTCGTCAGGCTTGTGCAGCTTAAACAGGTACTACTTTATTTGCACATGGGCCTTTTTGGCCTTGGCCAACTTCAAATTCAACAGCTTGGCCGTCGTTCAAAGTAGCGTAACCGCCGCCAGCTTGGATTTCTGAATGATGAACAAACAAATCTTTGCTGCCATCTTCAGGAGTGATAAAACCGAAACCTTTATCGGCGTTGAACCACTTAACGATACCTTTACTCATCTTCTTTACTCATACTATTGGTGAAATATAAAATTTATATTCAAATTCACCAGTTCGAATATAAAGTCAGATCTTCAATAACCATACATAATTGCAGAGTTATTGGGCACAGATACTGCGAATAAAACATTCCAAACATAGCATCGGGATGTGCATTCCCTTAGGGCTCATTAGCTTACACCAAATCAACCTGCTTTATTTTTGACTACTTGTTTTATTAAGGACAATCATAGCAGTCCCAACATGCAAAACAACTGATAACATCAATTGTAAGTAGCATTTCAATAATAGTTCTGATTTGAGAAATTTGTTAGAAAAAAACACATAATGTCTAAATAAAAACAAAAAAAACTCTTAAAGCCTTTGTATATGGGTGCTGTAAGCAATTTACTCCATTCTATTTTCACCCCTTAATAGCGATTTAAAAGGCTCTAACGAGTGTATAAAACCTCGATAATATTAAATAATTTTGTTTATCGAATACATAAATAATGCTGTATTTAGGCTTTATGAGACAAGATTTCTGAGTTTAAGCTGTATAAACAGCTGGATTATCATAAAGACATATTTGAAACACCTAACCTCAACACACAGAATATCCGGTAAAAGCTTAATGTAAGCCCTTACCATTCTGAGCACTTTCCATGGGAAATAAGCCATTAATATCACTTTGCGAAAAACTATAATGCTGACCACAGAACTGACAATCCGCTAGGATCTTAGTTTGCTCAGTCACAATATCTTGGCATTCCGTGTATCCCATATGAGTTAACGCCACAGATAAGCGCTCTTTCGAACAGCTACAGCTAAATTTCAGAGATTCATCATCATATAAGCGCACAACTTCTTCATGATACAACCGATGTAATATTTGATCGCTTTCTAAGTGTAATAACTCATCGTTGCGAATAGTATTGCCAAGCTGGGTTAAACGATTCCAAGCATCCTCATCCACTTCTAACTCTTCTTGAATCTCACCTAGCTTAGGCAACTCCTGCAATAAAAATCCGGCTGAAACCCCATTTTCACTGGCTAGCCAGATACGCGTATCTAATTGCTCTGACTGCTTAAAGTAACCTTCTAAACACGAGGCAATATTATCCCCTTCCAACGGCACTATTCCTTGATAGCGACGACCTTGATCGGGATCAATCGTGATAATTAGCGAACCCTTATCGCCCAGTAAATCGCATCCTCCTAATTCTTGCTCTTCATCAAAGCGTGCTATAGCCCGCAGCTCGCCTTTGTTACTGGTTTCAGCTTGTAACAACTGGATAGGGCCGTTACCTTGAATTTGTAGTGTTAGAATCCCTTCAATTTTAACCGTCGCGCTTAATAAGGCTGCCGCTGCCAATAGCTCACCCAGCAAATCTTGAACCGACTGTGGATAAGATTGGCGTGAAAAAATATCCTTGGTAGTTTTATTCAAACCCACCAGCTCACCACGAACATGGGTATTATCAAACGTAAATCGTCTCAGGGTATCATTGGTCGCCATTAAGCGTTTTCCTACTGTCTAGGGTCTGCGGATGACGATTATGCAACCTTCATTCGCATTGAATTTTCAGCCAATGATTCCAAAAGAATCACTGTCTCAGTCTATTTAAAGCTAATATTTCAAAGAACAATTCAGTCATATCAATTTAAGCATGCCGTCATATAGCCGGATTAATATTGTGCCACGGCACTTTTATACTTCGATATTTGAATCTTCACGAAAGCGGTGGATCTGCCTGCGCTCTTTCTTGTTTGGCTTATGATCAAACAAGGGATTCGATTGATTAAATTTACGGCGTCGCTCGCCCTCATCAATTCGATATTTGATACTCTCAGCGGTTTCTTCATATAGCAATGCCGCTTCTGGAGCGCCTTTACGCTGGCCACTAACGACTTTTATTACCACTGTTTTTTCATCAAAGCCCTGGCGCACTTTTACAGTAGCCCCAACTTCAACAATTTTACTCACCTTACTGCGCTGCCCATCATATTGTACTTTTCCGCCTTCAATGGCATTTTTTGCGATGGCACGGGTTTTAAAAAATCGAGCAGCCCACAACCACTTATCCAAGCGAATACTGTCAGCTTTCGTTGCGGCTTTATTGTTAGCCTTTTGATCATTTTTAGATTTATTGCTCATTTACCACGTAACTTTTGTTGTTTGGCTATGTTTTCTAATGTCGCCATCAGGCTTCTAAGTCTTGATCCAATAACGCCGCTGGCATGATGTCGCTAAAAAGGTCCACACTATCAAAGTCTGCATGGGTATTTTTAGGCTTTTGACTATCAGGCTGACTCACACACAATAAGTGCTTGAAACCATATCGCTTGGCAGATTCTAACACAGCTATACTGTCATCAATTAAAACGGTGCGTTCTATATCAAACCCCTCGTCATCTAACAAATGCTGCCAAAACGCTTGGTCTTCTTTAGGGTACTGATAATCATGCGAACTAATTATGCGGTCGACCATAGAATCTAGGCCTGTGTGCATCATTTTTAAATCCACACCGTCACGATGCGCATTGGTCACAATCACACTCCGCTTTCCTGCCTGCTTCAAGGCACTTAAAAAGTCAGGTACATGAGGACGAAATTGAATTTTGTGCGCCACATCTTTTTTAATATCTGCAATAGGCAAACTGGTTAGCTCACTCCAGTAGTCCAAGCAATACCATTCAAGCTGACCCACCTTCTCTTTCATCTGGCTTGTGAGCTTATCTAACGCTTGCTGCTTTTCCATGTCGTGATGATCAGCGTATTTATGAGGCAGGTGTTCTAGCCAAAAGTAATTATCAAAGTGCAGATCTAATAAGGTGCCATCCATATCAAGTAAAACGGTATCTATATCATTCCAATGGATCATTTATGTCGCGCCCTTTTGTGTTCACACTATATGCTAGTACCATCAATTATAGATGGATTAACGTGAGCCAGAAACAATCATGAAGCAGAAACCACAAATACTCGATTCACATATCATTGCCAAAAGTCGCTTGTTTACCATTGAATCGTTCGATTTAGAGTTTTCCAACGGGGTAAAGCGTACCTACGAACGTCTAGTACCAGGAGGATCTGGTGCCGTTATGATGGTCCCAATCAACGAAAAGGGAGAAGTTCTATTAATTAAAGAATACGGCGTTGGAATTGAAGAATATTCACTGACCCTGCCCAAGGGTGCAGTGGATCTTGGCGAAGCACTAGAAAATGCGGCCAATCGAGAGTTAAAAGAAGAAATTCATTACGGTGCTGGTAAATTACACTATTTAAAGAACCTAAGCTTATCCCCAAGCTATATAAAAGGTGGCATTGATGTGTATATTGCACTAGACCTATACCCAGCGTCTTTGCAAGGTGACGAACCCGAACCACTAGAAGTTGTAGCCTGGCCACTTGAAAATATTGATGAACTGGTAATGCGCAGCGATGTAACTGAAGGCCGTGCCATTGCTGCCTTATACATGGCAAAATACTGGTTAAGCCAGAATAAAGTATAACGATATTGGCAAGTACAATCAGCACATACCTAAATAAGCACTAGGCCATGATGCCTAACCAATGATGGTGATAAAAAGAATAAGGAGTCCGCATGCAACCGAATTACGCAGATGTGATTACACTGGCCAAACAGGCCGGAGCTGCCATTTTAGAGATCTACAATCGCAGCCAATACACGGTAGTAGAAAAACTGGATGAGAGCCCGCTTACAGAAGCTGATATTACCGCTCATAACATTCTTGAAGCGGGCTTAAAGAAAATACGCGACATTCCCGTTATCAGCGAAGAATCTGACGTACCCAGCAAAGACGAACGCGACAGCTGGGATCAGTTTTGGTTGATAGACCCTTTAGATGGCACCAAAGAATTCATTGATCGAAATGGTGAATTCACCATTAATATTGCACTAATCCTAAATCACGAACCCATCTTTGGCTTAATTTACGCTCCTGTTACCGATGAAATTTTTTACGGGGGTAATGACAAAGCGTACTGCATTCAAGGTAATCAAGCCCCTATATTACTAAAGGCGAGCAGCCCCAGCGCCCAAGTAAGGAAACACAAACATATTCGTGTATTTGGCAGTCGTCGCCATGCCACCGAACAAATCGAAATATTATGCGATCACCTGCGTGAGCGTTTATCTGAGGTCAAATTAATTTCGGTGGGCAGTGCGTTAAAGCTGGCCTATCTCGCTGATGGCCAAGCAGAGCTTTACCCAAGATTTGGTAACGTAAGTGAATGGGACATTGCTGCTGGGCACGCTATTTTAAGGTGCGTAGGAGGTGATATATTAACCCGTCAATATGAACCTTTACGTTATGGGGATAAGCCCTCTGTCATTGTACCTGGCTTTATCGCATTGGGTTCTGTGGATTATGATTGGCGACCCTTACTGCTAAGTTAGTTTATGCCGTCTTCGTCTTTCATCTGTGTTATGGACCAGAGAGGATCAACAAAACACAAACAGTAAGCCTTTTAACCAAGGCTTAAACACCTTTATAAATAAACCGATAGTAAACATGCTCAGTTTATTTGCGACTACTATGTATTAACCCACCTGTTTAGACTTATTAATCCCACCCATAATTTTCAAGACAACTGCCTCGCCCATCATTCGTGACATGACAGCATGAGCACTCAAAGTCGGTCAGAATGCACTTCTTTCGTCCTTTTTAAACACGCCTTCAGTCGTGATTAATTTTTTAATCATTAACGACCTTTTTTTCATAAGAAAACAATACTAGAACTCACTCACATAATTGACTTTATTTACTAGACTTAGGCTAAACAGAGACAAAAGAGCTAATCATGACGTATAGCATCCACCCAAAAATACATCGCTTGCAGCATGAGGTCCTCACCCTAGAGCGCCACCTTGCCAATGCTCGGCAACGCCTAGGCATGACAAACCCTAAGATATTACAGAACTACAAAAACATGATTCAGAGCCGAAAAGAACTGATTGATTTATTGCACACCAAGCATGAAACATACATGAAAAATCGAACCTTCCACTCTTACCAGGACAGTATCTAAGCACATTTCAATTCAAGAAAAACGGCAGCACCACCCATACCCTAGGTGTTAAAAAGGGCGCATAATGCGCCCTTTTATAAGTGGCGAGCCAAAGCAAGCGAACATGATCGCCATATCACCCAGTAACTTGACTGTCACAAAAAAGACATTTAATACGTAGAGCATGGCAAACACTAACCTACACTTGATTCTTGTGTAGGTTCCTCACAAATTAAATCTCCAAGGTTTGTGTAGTGGTACATTACTTTAGCTTTGTACGCGGTATGCGACCTCAAGTTTTTTTACGATCAGTTGCTTGCTTATCGGTAAAACCTTTAATGAATTTATCTGTACCTACATTGCTATTCACGGCAGGATAAAGGCTCTTAATATTGTGATTACTTAATGCAAAAAAACCTAACTTTTAAGAGTTAGGTTTTTTAGTATCTTGAAAATTATTGCGGACGGTACATCTTGATAACTCTAAAATGACAGCCTAATCTATTGTGTTGCAGGCTCAAGTTGTAACCCATCCAATAAGTGAACCCTACCACCTAACATCCTAAACCTATCAATAGTTATTTTTTCTACTTGCATGGCTTCCTTTTCTTGATCAAATATACTCTCATAAATAGCTACTGGACTTTTGTATGCTTTTAAAAAATCCTTAAATCCGCCCATCACATCATTCTCCTTTTCTTCAAACCTGATTACCCTAGGAAAAACTAAATCTTTTATCCCTACATCCTTCGTGACCCTATCCTTTACTGCCTCCATACCATCAGTGATACTAGGAATCACAAGTTCATTAGGATTCATTACTGTTATGAATATATTCAATGGGTCACTACGCTGCACCAAACACACAAATCCATAAGTATCTTCATCTGCTTCTGCCCAAAATTCAAAATCAAAAAACAACTTTGATTCTGATTCAATCTTACGTACTTGACCATTTACAAATTTATTAATCATCATTTCACCAAGCTTGAGTCAAAAAGTATTATGTTCACACAGGCATCTTCTTGGGACGCTGGAGCGATAATTCCATTGTAACCTTTCCCTTCAGCATATTTACCAAGTGGATTTGTAATTTCATAATTCCATTCTTTATCTGGACCCGTTCGAACAGTAGGGTTAGTCAAGTCCAATAAATCAATTTTAACATTATAATGGTTATTCACCAGCCCCTCTAAGGAAGCATTATTACCGGTAAATACTGAATTAACTATTTCTGAATAGATGTAAATTATACCGCAGACTAACTTACAGTTGATTTAAGTAATCACCATCTCATTCATTAAGTTTATGCATCCATAAAAGCTTAATGCTAAATACTTAGCGGTATAATTAGCTTCAATTGAGCCTAGATTATCACCTCCAAAATAGAGTTATCATCTTTGATGATTAAAATGTAATTAGGGCCGGGGGGTTTTGTAGTGGTCGAGAAGATTTTGTAAAAATGGGGGGCGGATGGCTTACCTACTAATACTTACATCAATGCATTGACTGTCTATTTAGCACTGGCTAACCCAAGGTATCATGAGCCGTATTTCTTTTTCTCATCCAAATAAAAGCAAGTAATGAAAGACTTACCTCTGTATCAAAAAAATTTTCAGAAAATAACTCCATTTTAATTGGGAGAAAAATTCTTAATGCATTAAACCTAATTCTTATACTAGTATTATTTTTGTTATCTACAATTACTGTGTCCTGGTGCAACAATCGATTTCCAAAACCTCTCGCTAAAGTATCAATTTTAAATATAACTTTATCACCCTTAATAAACATATATTGATTAGCCCACCCATTAGGATCTTTAATAAAATCAAGCCTACCTAAATTCACTTTATTTAAATAGGTTTCTCCATCAGTATCACAAATTAGCTTGCCAGCTTTAACTACTTCAATGCGATCGTTGTTAATAATACGAAATTCAAATCCCTCTAACTCGCTTTGCTTAGGACCAAAATATAAATCTTGGGATAAAAATCTATTTTTCAACCAAATACTCATGCTACTCACCTTTTTTACACCATACTGCCCCCCGATTTCTTAGCTGATCGCCACCTTGATCTATAGTGCCTTCGGATTTTTTAACCAGCTAATCACCTAACTATCAAGACGTCAATTATGGCTATTCGACTAATCCAGCTCCGTTTGGCAACTTACTTCGCGGAGCCGTCCAATTGCCACCTCAGTGGACGGTGGATGGTCTCCGATACCATCCCTTTTCCCTAAGTTTAAATATTCAATTTCTATACATCCTTTTGGCTTATCCAGCCAAGCGAAATTAAAAATGGAATCATTAAACATATTTCTAGCCGCCTGATATGAGTGAAAATTTTTCCATCTATACATATAATGTACCATTCCGTAGTTCCTTTAAAACCACATAATTTACCGGATAAAGTTATTTTATTATCGTCAAACTCCGCTATAAGGTTCGGAAGCTTAATATAGAAATACGAAAAATGAATAAAAGCGACAACAAAAAAAACTATAATCGTTTTTTTTATGCGCTATTGATCTATCATTTTTAAATGCTGAATATACTTGCGCGGGTATTATTATCCCTGCAAAAAAAACCACAAACCACAGAGAGGCTTTAACCCAGTAAGTCCAATTAAATGCGGTGACTTCAATCATAATTATTCCTTATCACGCTTCCAAGTATCAGATGGATTGAATATGATTAAGTAATTTACTATATCTTATCAATTTTTCAGGGGGATTCGGTTAAGCATTACAAATACCCCATTGGATCAGGTTTTATCTTTAATAATATTAATTTTCTTGCTCGGCATACACAATACACTGAGCAGATGTGTCACTTTTACCAAACCCAATATAACGTATGTATATACTATTTTTTTCGTTAAATTTTCCCTTTGATGAAAAAGAAAAACAATAGCTCGGTCTAGTATGGCTGTATATATTAACTTCCTCATCTAGAAATAATCTAACACCAGTAGTTGTATATTTTAGAGAATGAAGTGCACCTCTAAATTCTGTATATTCATTTTTTTCATAAGCATCCCACACTGAATACTGTCTTATTGTTGATAAAACCTCCCTCATAGGCAACCATATCAATGCAACCATGAACACAATTACCAAGAAAGAATAGGTCTTTGCTATTCCATATCTTTTTTGACACCCTTCTTTGGCTTTATACAAGCCATAAACAACCCCTAAAAAAGCAACTATATTTATTCCGTTTAATACAAATATACTCACTATTGAAGGCGGTTGCATTTCAAAAACAATCATTTAATTTCTCTATTAGTTTCTACAGTATCAATAATCTTACCTGTACAACCTACATCACAATCCCATTCAAGATTTCACAACTAAAATTCCGATTGACTATTCATTTAATTTTTTATTGCATTTATTAATTATTATTTGCGCCCTAACATAATCATCATGGATTTCTTTTCCTTCAGAATAATTTATAGAATCCAGTGCATTACTTAATATATTTTTAGCAATCGAAACCTCTCCAAAATGGCATAACGTATAAACGGCAGAAAAAACCGTATCTGGCTCATTATAATAGTTTTTTGGACCGAATGTTTCAGCTGAAGATTGTAAATATGAAATAGCTTGTTTGTAGTCCTTCTTCCCCATTTCAGCGATCGCTGCCAAATTAAGAAATCTTGGCTCTTGGTTTTTGGTCAATACCAGTCCTTTATCCGCATACAGCAATGCCAGGTCAAAATCCTTCATTTCAATAGAAACCTCAGCTATTTTTACATACACCCTTCTCTCTACTGTATTTTCTTCTTCCAGGGCGCTCAAAAAACCATGTCTAATTTCATCCCACTCTAAGTTAACACCCAGATCTATATTATATTTCTTTGAGAAATTTAGTATTTCATATTTTTTATAAATGATATTCCCTTTAAATGCGCTAACGCTATTGATGGAATTCTCAATAAATTCTAAAGATTCTATGCCTCGACCAACAACAAATAATGAATCAGCATATTTTTCAATATACCTAACATCCTTCTCACATACTTCTTTATATTTATCTAAGGATTCTAGTTTCTTTTCTCTTACGACCACATTAGATTCTTCATTCAACGAAAAATCTTCATCAAATTCATTCATTTTTTTATCACACAACTGCATAGAAAATGCAAAACTTGGAAGCAAAAATATTAAAGATAAAACTTTCACCCCTAAATTTTTAATTTTATAATCTACTGTCATTATTTTTTCCATTACCATCTAACTTCCCTTCAACTGTCGCCCTGAACAAATCAAAACTTATATCGTTTTCAACTCCAGCAGCGCTTACTGTATTCTTAAATTCTATTCGTGGTCCTAGCTCTAACTTTGTGGTTAACTCTCCTGAATCACTATGCTTTTCTTTAGTTTCAATTTCAAATAAAATTAATTTCAAAAAATGTATCATCTGTCTGGCCATCGACTATTTTCATGGCGGGCGATTCTACTGTGTATCAGCAATTTTTTTGAACTAATTGATTTAGTGTTCCAACCTTAAGATGAACACCTAACTATCAGAAAATAAATCATGCAAATTCAATTCATCGATGTCCTACTAGCAATTGCTCTTGGCATCCCCACAGGTAAACTGATCACCGTTATCATTTTTGATATAATTCTAGCCAAGTTTTTACCCAACCACTTTGGATCTCGACAT
>JAWUVN010000067.1:0-15764 GCA_034112345.1 Bermanella sp.
AACGCAGTGGCCTGTGCCAAGGTACCTAAATTTACCATGGTATTTGGTGGCAGCTTTGGTGCGGGTAACTATGGTATGTGTGGTCGAGCATACGATCCAAACTTCATGTGGATGTGGCCTAACTCACGCATCAGTGTCATGGGTGGTGAACAAGCCGCTGGTGTTATGTCGCTTATTACGAAAGGCGCAAAAGAAAAACGCGGCGAGTCATTCAGCGATGAAGACCAAGAAAAATTCAAAGCACCATTGTTAGAAAAATACGAAAAAGAAGGTCACCCTTATTACGCCTCTGCCCGCTTATGGGATGACGGCGTCATTGATCCAGCCCAAAGCCGCGAAGTGTTAGGTCTTGCTATAAGTGCGTCATTAAACGCGCCGCAGCAAGAAACCAAATTCGGAATCTTTAGGATGTAATGATAATGAAATTCAATGCATTACCGAAACGCACACCTCCAAGCTGTAGAGAAACCAAATTCGGCATATTTAGAATGTAATGGTGACGAGAATGACAACAGAAAATCTAATAGTAGAAATAGAAAATGGCGTTGCCAAGCTGATTTTAAATCGCCCTGAAGTGCATAACGCGTTTGACGATGTATTAATTGCTCAAATTATTGAAGCGTTAGATGCGGTAGAAGCTGACGATTCTGTTCGTGTGGTTGTTTTAACCAGCAACGGCTAACACTTTAGTGCAGGGGCCGATTTAAACTGGATGAAACGCATGGCGGTTTTATCTGAGCAAGAAAATCGTGATGATGCACAGCAACTTGCTGAGCTGATGCACCGATTAAACGACTTATCTAAACCCACTATTGCTCTAGTTAACGGTGCCACTTACGGCGGCGCAGTAGGCTTGGTGGCGTGCTGCGATATGGCCATTGCCACTGATCGTAGCCGCTTTTGTTTAAGTGAAGTAAAAATTGGTTTAAGCCCTGCGGTTATTAGCCCATTTGTTGTGGCTGCCATGGGCGAACGTGCTTCAAGGCGTTTCTTTTTAACAGCCGAAGCCTTTGATGCGCAGCGAGCACATCAATTAGGCTTACTGCACTCAACAGCAGAAGATGAAGCCGACCTTGAAACCCAAGGGCAAGCATTAATCAAAGCCTTGCTGCAAAACAGCCCGCAAGCCATGGAAAAAACAAAACAACTGATCAAACACGTCAGTCGCGGAGCCATCGATCAACCTATGCGCGACTACACCGTTAATTTAATTGCCTCTATCCGTGTAAGCGACGAAGGCCAAGAAGGCTTAGGTTCTTTTTTAGATAAAAGAAAGCCCAGCTGGATAAACAAAACAGTCAAGGGTGAAGAATAATATGAGCGCTCACAATAAAAAAATATCACGCCTGTTAATTGCCAACCGTGGCGAAATCGCTGTGCGCATTATGCAAAGCGCGCAAAAAATTGGCATTCATTGTATCGCCCTTTATAGCGATGCAGATAAAAACGCCATGCACGTTAAGCAAGCGAACGAAGCTTGGTACATTGGCGCAAGCCCCGCTAAAGAAAGCTACCTAGTGGTTGAGAAAGTGCTGCAAGTGGCAAAAGATGCGCGCGCTGATGCCATTCACCCAGGCTATGGTTTTTTATCTGAGAACGCAGGTTTTGCAAAATCCATTCAAGACGCAGGCTTAATTTGGATTGGCCCTCCGGTACCGGCCATTGAAGCCATGGGTTCTAAAATAGAATCCAAGAAATTAATGGAAAAAGCCAATGTACCCTTGGTTCCCGGCTACCACGGCGACAACCAAGACGAGGCGTTTCTTGCCGAAGAAGTGAAAAAAATTGGCTTTCCAGTATTAATTAAAGCCAGCGCCGGTGGCGGTGGTAAAGGCATGCGCGTTGTGACAAACGATTCTGAAATTGCAGCGGGCATTTCTGCCAGTAAACGCGAAGGCTTAAACAGCTTTGGCGATGATAAGTTACTGGTTGAAAAATACATTACCCGCCCTCGCCATGTCGAAATTCAAATATTCATGGATCAGCAAGGTAACGGTGTTTATTTGTTTGAACGAGATTGTTCAATTCAGCGCCGTCACCAAAAAGTAGTAGAAGAAGCCCCTGCCCCGGCGTATCACGAAGCCGATCGAGCGGCCATGGGTGAAGCCGCCATTCAAGCGGCTAAAGCCATTCATTATGAAGGCGCGGGCACGGTTGAATTTTTATACGAAGAGAAAGCCGACGGCCCTGGTACCTTCTACTTTATGGAAATGAATACCCGTTTGCAGGTTGAACACCCTGTGACTGAAATGATCACCGGCCAAGATTTGGTTATTTGGCAGTTAAGTGTGGCGCAAGGTGAACCGCTTCCTGTCACGCAAGACCAACTTTCCATTAACGGTCACAGCATGGAAGTACGCATCTACGCTGAAGACCCAGACAATGAATTTTTACCCACCACAGGCACATTAGACTTTGTTCAACTGCCTAAGCTAATTGAAGGCAAGGTTCGATTAGATACCGGTGTTAAACAAGGTGACGAAGTCAGCCCCTACTACGACCCAATGATCAGCAAACTGATTGTATGGGGCGAAGACCGTCAGCAATGCTTAAGCACGCTTAAACAAGCCCTGCAGGAATATCAAATTGCTGGTGTTACCACAAACCTTTCGTTTTTACGCCGCGTGGTTAACGTAGAAGCCTTTAAACAAGGCAATGTAAGCACACAGTTCATTGAAGAGTTCAGCGAACAACTGACAACGGCTCAAGACGTTAAACAACACCATTTGTTAGCAGCTGTTTGCAGTCACATGCTGTCTCGAAACAGCACAGGGCAATCTCGCACTTCTGATTTACAACGTGCCAGTAATGACGGTGCAAGCCCTTGGCACAACATGAGCGCATTTCGCTTAAATCAAAGCGCCCGTGAGACCTTGCACTTCACCCTAAATAACGGTGAAGACATTACCGTTTTAATTGATACGCTAAACCCTAACAGTTGGAATATTTCAATTGCAGATCAATCGCAATGTGTGAATGCGCGTTTGGTAAGCGATCAAATTCAATACGAAGTAAATGGACAATGGCACTGTGCCAGAGTGATTAGTCACCAAAACCGCTTATGGGTTTACGATGCCGACGGCGAAAGCCAACTGCAATTTAAGGTGAACGATTATAATCAGCAAGACGAACAGCAAGGCAGTTTAAAAGCCCCAATGAATGGCACCATTATTCAAGTGGACACCGCCGCTGGCCAAACCGTTAAAGCAGGCGATGTACTCATGATTATGGAAGCCATGAAAATGGAACATGCCATAAAGGCCCCAGAAGACGGCATAGTAAAAGAAATCAGCTTCAATGTTGGTGATCTAGTCGCTGAAGGCGCCATGTTGATTGAAATGGAAGAAGCTTAAACATAAACAATTATTTGTGGGAGGGCGCTTGCGTGATAGATATTGAACGATTCAAAAAACTTCGCGCGCAAGCGCCCTCTCACATGGTTATTACAGTAATTAATTACCTATCTGGAATCTAACAATGTCTTTACCAAAGCAGGTAGAAATAATAGAAGTAGGCCCTAGAGACGGCCTTCAAAACGAACAAAATATACTGTCGGTTGAACTGCGCGTTGAATTAATTGAACGCCTTGCAAAAGCAGGCCTTAAAAAAATTGAAGCGGGCAGTTTTGTTTCGCCTAAGTGGGTGCCGCAAATGGCGGGCACCGATCTAGTATTAGACCAGTTGAATGCAAGTTCGGTTAAGCAACTGACCGGCGTTAAATACGCAGCGCTTACGCCTAATTTAAAAGGCTTAGAAGGCGCCATTCAGCATCGTGCAGATGAAATTGCCATATTCAGCGCGGCCAGTGAAAGCTTTACGCAAAAAAATATTAATTGCAGCATTGCTGAAAGTCTAAACCGGTTTGAAGACATCATGGCCCAAGCCCAACAAATCAACCTACCCGTTCGCGGTTATGTATCCACGATTGTTGGCTGCCCTTATGAAGGTGACATTGATCCTGAGAAGGTAGCTGAAGTCACTAAGTATTTATATCAAATGGGCTGTTATGAAGTATCGTTAGGCGACACCATTGGTGTAGGCACGCCTATTAAATTTAAGCGCATGTTAGATGCGGTTATCCGAGAAGTCCCTGTAGACAAATTGGCTGTGCATTGCCATAACACTTACGGCCAAGCCCTTGTGAATATCTACGCAAGTTTAGAATACGGCATTAATAAAATAGATACAGCAGTAGCCGGATTAGGTGGCTGCCCATACGCCAAAGGTGCAAGTGGAAACATAGCCACCGAAGATGTGCTGTTTATGTTAAATGGCATGAACATACAAACCGGTGTCGATCTAGATGAAGTAATTAGTATTGGCAATTGGATTTGTGAAAAATTAGATCGCGAAAATCAAAGTAAAGTGGGATTAGCGAGATAGCAAATCACAACTATGTGTGAGTTAACAGGTTAAAATACCAAGTGTGTATGAGCTTTTATTTTTAACCTGTTATTGCTAAAAATTCATTAAAATAAATCTACTTCATCACCTTTACCTAACTCTTTTTTCTTTTCAAGATTATCTAAGTCATCAAATATTTCGTCAATCATTTGATCTAACATATTCTGAACCTGATCGCTTGCGTCTTCCATATTTTGAAGGTATTGAATCGTACCGTTACGATCTTTAACTTGATTGGCTTTTAATGCGTTAATGCCGTTTTCATGTACGGCCATATGAGGGCCATCCATTGATACAAAAGATTTTAAATGGGAAAAGGTATTTTTACCCTCACCTTCAAAATACCATTTTCCTAAGCGGCACTGAGTATGGTCAACAATGTCATTTGTGACATTTTCATCATCACATTGCAGTCTTTGATAGATGCCTTGCTTCCAGTCAATATGATCCATCATTACCGTGGTGACAAATGATGCATAGGATGCCTGAGTAATCACCCGTTTCATCTGATCAGAGATACTAAGCACTTCGTTAACAGTTGAAATAAGCGTTTCAGTATTTTGGGTCATATGCTCTGTTTTTGTCGCTGTATGTCCAATGCCTATTTTTGTGTCGCTGGTTTGCTTGTTAATAGCGGATACTAGATCTCTGATGTTTTCGGTAGCCTCACCGGTTCGCTTAGCCAGTAGCCTAACCTCATCAGCAACAACCGCAAAGCCTCTGCCCTGTTCGCCTGCTCTGGCGGCCTCTATCGCGGCATTCAATGCTAAAAGGTTGGTTTGATCACTGATTTCGACAATCGATGTGACAAACTCACTAATTTGAGAGCTCACAGCGCTCACTGATTCAATTTTACCTTGAGAAACAACAGATTCATCGTGGATCTCTTCTAGCTGAGAATACAATGAAGACAAGGCCTGTCCTGTCTGAGAAAACAAGCTACTGGCTTCTGTGATGCGCACCCTTTCTTGAGATAAGCTTTCGACAAAATTACCGGCATGAGTCCGAATGTCTGTCAGCCGACTGCCTGTTCCGCCCCATAAGCCCTGTATCGAATACTCATCATGTGTATGTTTCTGCGTCTTAGCTAGCTCCTTATATGCGCATTCTAGTGCCGCCTCTAAGTCGGCTACCTTGTCGATTAACAGTGTATTCTCTTCTTGGCTATGGCTTAACTGACCTTCCAGTTCTGCAATTTCTCTACGTCCAAACATATTAATCTTCTGCTATCTCAATTACCTTAAAGCGTAGCTCAAATTGTTTATCAGTAAAGCTTGCACAACGGTTTATAGATGGGCTTCAATCCTAGAAAAAATACGCCAAAAGATTAACAATAACAGTATTAAATATATCGATAATTTTTTATTAAGTTGATTAAAAATATCAGCAATATTTTACAAGAACGGCGATGAGTATTTAAACAAAAAATCAATTAATAACATTTTAAGTACTGCATTAAAAAATTAATCTGACACCATAAAACTATATGATTTTTAAATATCAACTTGGGATTTATTGAAATTATATTTTCATGCGATAGTCGCGTATCACAGTTTTCAAAAGCCAATAAAAAAGGGACTGAAAACGCATCAAAAAGGAATGAATACTGTTTTAATCTATGCCCTGTAAATAATAACTGATGGCCATTATTTACAGAGCATTTATAATTATAAAATAATATTAAAAATTAGAACTTCGCCATCATCAACGTCCAATAAACGGGAATCATCTCCCAAAAACTTACTTCTCTATACATCCCTTTCTTAACCGGCAATATGCGACCTTCATGCACAGTTGCTACTACTTCTATATCTTTAATGGTAACGGGATCGACGGTTAAAGGGTTATCTTTTAACACCGTAATATTAGCTGTCTTACCGGCTTTTAGTGAGCCTAATTCATGCTCTAACTGCATAGAGTACGCTGCATTTATAGTCACACCCCTTAAAGCTTGTTCCGGTGTAATAGCTTGCTCTGGGCCTATAACATTACCATTAATTGAAATACGATTTACCGCGCACCACATTAAGAATAAGGGTTGCCCCGGTGCCATTGGCATATCCGAATGCAGTGAGAAATTAACCCCATGCTTGTTTAAATCACCCATTCTTACCATGGCATGAGAACGCTCTTCTCCTACACCCACCTTACTGTACATTTCTGCTAATGCCACCGGATAATAGGGATTCACACTCACAATGGCACCTAAGTCATTCAAACGTTTTACCTGATCAGCCCTAGAATAACTAAAATGCACAATCACAGTTCGATGATCCTTTCTAGGATTACGCTGCATATTTTCTTCTAGTGCGTCTAACACCAAATCTAATCCGGCATCACCATTTTGATGAACGTGTATTTGATAACCCGCATCCCAGTATTGTTTGAAAGCCTGCTTGAATAGTTCAGGCTCCATAATCCATTCACCATGATGGCCATCGGTGTAGCCTTCTGACATTTGCATTAACTGACTGAATACTGCGCCATCAGAAAACAGTTTTATTTGCTTAGGAATAAAACGGCTCATGCCCTCTGCCCAAGTTTGAATGTCTTCTGTTTTTTCAAATAAGTTATCCATATGTTGCAAAGCCATGGTTTTACCGTCAACAATGTAATCCATATGGAATGGATTATCATCAGAGGAAAACACATGATTCTGTAAAATAGATAAGTTTTTATTCACCAAACCGCCAGGCTCAACCACCAGCGTAGAACCTGCACTATGCCAATAGTTTTTCACCATCTCTAGTGATTCAATGTATTGCTTTGGCTTCACTAAGTGCTTAAACAGGTTGCCCGATAGCGCCAGCATTCCTGATTCCCAGAAATGTCCTTCTGCTAAGTTGGTTTGGCTTTTTTGCTGCACGGTTAAACCATCAATCACAGCTTGATCAATCTCAAATAATGCTAAGGCTTTTGAGTTAACTATAAATTCATGTACAGAACGTTGCCAAATAGCGATAGGCACTTCATTGCTAATATCATCTAAAATCTGACGAGTTAACTCTCCATGCCATAGTTTGTGATATCCCCAACTTAAAAACAGCTCATCTTTATTCTTATGTTCTGATAAGAGTTTTTTTAGCTGTAATTGATACTCAATCTTGGTGCTAGCTTTCGGGTATGTTTTATGAGGCAGCACCCAATCTTCAAATGAAATAATATTACTGGATAGGGTTAATGCACCTAGCCAAGGGTGATCATGTTGATTAATAAAACCAGGAACCAAAACATCATTTTCAAATTGTGTATCAATAACAATAGGTGTATCTGGATACATAGCTTTAAGGCTTTGTGCAAGCTGCTCAGTATTGCCCACCCTTAATATTTTATTGCCTTGAATAGCAATGGCGTTTCCACCTTCAGATTCAAGGGTGATTAGCGTTTTAGCGTTAATAATCGTAATCACATTTGAGCTAGGAAGCTTGTTTTTGTCGCAGCCCGTCACAGTGATAATACAGAGCGTAATAACGATTAACCTAATCCAATGGAGCATATGATTCTTCTTATTATTCATGGGTACTTCATCATCTTGCATGCACTAAACCATGTCAATGTCAGTACTATCAAATGGACAAAATCAACCCCCACCTAATACTCTCACTCATTTGGGGTGAAACCCGCCTTTCTACCACCAAACATAAGCATATAGGGATAATTAGGCTATATTAGATTCGCCGCATACGCTTTTCACATGTAAGGGGAGAGCACAGGCATTATGCTAAACGGCTTAAATGGTAATTTTAACTGGGATATATCATCGGTATATAAAGCTATTTTTTAAGGGTTCAAGCTTACTGACCGCCCTGTTAAAAACAGTTGGGTTTAGCATAATAATCAAATTAAAATCCAACTTAATATTAAAATATTAATAAACAAAAAATTCGCCACAACATGGATGTTGTTATGACACTATTCGAACTGCACACCCACCTTAAACACGCTGGATTTGAACACTGGGGCATATCCCCTGCTCGGCTTTACACGCCAAATAAAAACAATCAAACAGCGTTAGACTATTTATGCGATGAAATGTCAGTAGAAGGCTTAAAAGCGCTTTCTATTACCCAATATGATTTTTCACACAAAAAAGCATTCTACAATCAAGCGCCTTCTTTTAGAGTCATCGCCAGTAAGAACTCAAAAACATTAGAAGTGTTAAAGGTTTTAATTGAAAACAAACTCGACCTTAATGCAAAAGATAAATATGGCAACAATGCTCTTCATTTATCAAATGAGCTGGCATTAAAACAAGAAAGCATATATTTAATTAACAAGGGCATTAACCACACATGCACTAACAACCTTAATAAAACGCCACTGGATGTCATTCCAGAAGCTGCTAAAGCCTTTATGCTACCCGCTCTAAATAAAGTAATAAAAGCTAAAAAGAAACCAGCACTGATTAGAATGAATGCCATTTCTAGTTTATTTAACGGCAACCCAATTTTTTGGAAGCAAAAAAAAGCCAGCAAATAGCTGGCTATAAATTAAAACAATATTAAAGGCCTTTTAATTAATTATAGAAACAATGCTCTTGCTTCTTTAGGTGTTGCTACTTCACGTCCAGCATCTCGAGCCACTTTTGCCATCGCTTCAATCAACTGACCGTTACTTGTTGCGCGCTCACCATTTGGTAAGTAGAAAGTATCTTCTAAACCTGTGCGCAAATTACCACCTAGTTCTGCTACTTTTTTATGTACTGCCCAAACGTCTTCACGCCCAATGACAGTGGCTTGCCAATGGCTGTTCGGCTTAAGGTATTTAAGAATGATCGGTAACAAATCTGGATCAGCTGGCATGCCTGAATTCACCCCCATTACTAGGTTGTAATCTAATCTATCCCACATACCTACTTCTTGGAACATACCAACAGAACGTACAATACCCAGATCAAAACATTCAAATTCAGGGCGGCAGTTTTCTTCTTTGCACACGTCTAACAATTCTTGAATTTTATCCACTGTGTTCTGAAACAACATAGGCGGCCAAGCCCAAGTGCCATTAGAGCGAGCTTTTAAGTAATTTAATGATCCTGCATTACATGCAGCAATTTCAGGCTTACCGCGGCGAATGCATTCGATACGCCCTTTTTGATCGCGACCAATGGTTCCCGTGGTGTAGTTAATAATCACATCAGGACAAGCAGCACGAATGGCTTCGCTAATCTCGTACGCCACTTCAGCATCCCAACAAGGTAAATGGCCTTTGCCATCTTCTTGCTGACGGAAGTGGATGTGCATGCAACTAGCACCGGCGTCATAGGCTTCTCTAGCCGATGCAGCCATTTCTTTTGCTGTTACTGGCACTGGGTGTGTTTTTGGGTTTGTTAGTACGCCTGTTAACGCACAGGTAATGACCGCTTTTTCACTCATGGTGTTATCCCCTTTACTTATTATTGTTTCAATAAGGTGACGCGCTATGCGCTTTCACCTGCCGATACACACATCTGATATCAGCTTCTATATTAGTTATTGGCAGCTTAGGTCAAACCATAACCCATGAAACAAAACCAAGCAAGCGCTTGGTTGTATTTTTAGCCCGTGGACATCCAAAAATATATGCATAGCAATAAACAATGAGGGCAACTAAAGATAACGGTATAAAACCTGTAAACCCAAAGGCCTTATATCGAATGAATAAGGCATGGATTTTGATAATATAAAATGCAAAAAACCGGGGCCTTAGCCCCGTCTAATTAATGAAAATTCGCTTACTTACCAGATGGTTTAAGCACGAGAGTTTCCATAGTTGCCAGTAATTCATCATCATCGCTTAGCAATAAAGAACGGCGATATTCATTATTATGATACAGCGCACTTTGACTGGCGTAATGCTTGTCTAACCAACGGCCAGATTGCCCTACTGGATTAATATTCCAGCCACTTCGCATATCACTTAAATCCACTACACGGCGAGTAGATGGGCCATTTGTGATTTGAATTTTTTCATCGGTAAAAGTATGAATCATATTATTCAGCGCACGTTTACTGCCATTCACCACAAACTCACCTACGTTAAACAAGTGATTCAGCGGCCACACTTTTCCAAGTGGATGTGGATGAGTTAAACCAGCCGTTGTCTGCCAATCCCACATTTTTACATCGTTTCCAAATTCTGCTGACAATGATGCTACGGCATTAGAAAATGCATACTTGATAATATCATTTTGGGTTTCTGTTTCTTCAGTATCAGCATTATCCCACCATACAGATTCTGGCTGTTTGATTAGTTGATACAAGGTATTGTCTGCAATGCCATTGGTCACAAATTTATCAAATAAAGGCTGCCCCAACTCATCCGTATACAAAGCTGACATCAGGTGAAAATAAAAGCGTTCAAAAATACTGGCCGCTAAACTGTCACCATTATAATTTCCGTCCCATTGCTTTAATGCGGTAATCGCTTGGCTTTCAATATCACTCCATTCGTTTTCATTTAATACACTGGTCAGTAATAATTTAGAATGTCCCCAACGGGCATTATATGTGGTTGTTTGTAATGCTTTGCTTTTTTCAACGGTCCAGTTGTCATCGTTTAACAATGCTTCATCTGCTATTAATGCACGATAAATAGGTGAGTAGTAACCTGTATGTTTAAACGCTGGATCACTGCCTGGATAAGGGTTATTGGTTGAGAAAATGTAACCTTGTTCTGGGTTAATCAGCTTAGGATTTTCTGCAAAGTCATACACACCCAATGGAATACTATTTGGTAAACTGCCATTCACAATGGTTTTACCCGTTTGACCTGGATGACGCTTAATAAAACGCCCTGTTGCCCACATGGCAATATTATTGCTTCGGTCAGCGTAAATAACATTAAGTCCTGGCGACATATGCGGCGCTAACGCCTTTTCCATAGACTCAAGATCATCCGACTGCATGGTGTTATGCATCATAGACACCACATCATTCTTTGGATCAGTGAACAACCAGTAAAAAACGAATTGCTCTGTCACTGTTTTAACTTCTTCTACTGTGTCTAATTTTGATATTTCAGAATGTTCATCGCTGGTCTTAGTTTCTTCGGCTTTGCTAGCTGCCATAACATCATTAACAATTGAACCTAAAGAGGTTGTGCGCACGGTAAACTCAACAGGTTCACCGCCTTTTACTTGAATGGTTTCTTGGCGAGATTCTACCGCCTCCCACTTGCCTTCGATCATGACATTATCAAGTGGCTGCTCATCGGTTCCTGTGTCAGCCGTTAATGCAATGATATCGGCATCATCACTTTGCAACATAGTTAAACCATGAATACGATTTTCGCTTCTCATTAATAAAGGAAAAGGCACGCCGGCTGCAAAATGGCCATAGATATTTCGTTTGTCTGTTTTTAATTGCGCTTCATACCAAACGGCTGGTGTCGAAAATTGCATGTGCGGATCATTAGCAAAAATGGGTAATTCGCCCTCTGATTTATCTGAAGAGATCGCCCAACCATTACTGCCGTGTACCGCGCCAAATGGCAGGGCCTCTGCAATAGCTTGTCCGGCATCTGCCAGCGCTAAAAGCACATCTTGCGGTAATTTCGATTCAACCGATGCAGCTTGCTCATCTGTTATTATTGATGACGAATCCGCTGCCTGTAGATTAACCGTAGAAGTGGCGGTAATCGTTTCTGGCCAATCTAAAACCACATCAGAAAAATGCTCAGCCGAAACTGACTGCTGCACAGCCGTTAGCAAAGGGTCTGTTTTAAAACCCGCTAAAAAGCTGTGTGCCATATAGGCCGATATACCGTAAGCGTCTTCTAATTTAAAGTGTTCAGGTTGCGCACCCAATAAAGAATATTCAATGGGAGTTGGTAGCTTATCAATGGCCTGATTCACACCGTCGTAATAAGCTTCTAACTTGGCAACGGCTTCTGGATCCGTTTCTTTTAATATCACGGTGCGCTTTTTAGCAATTAAATGCGTACCAAACGTCCTGAATGTTTTATCAACATTCACGGCTTTTTCACCAATCAATGCTGATAATTCGCCGTTACCCACACGCCTTAAAAGATCCATTTGCAATAAACGATCTTGCCCATGCACAAAACCCAAAGCTCTAAAGCCATCCAAATCTTTTTCAGCATAAATATGAGGAATACCCCACTCATCATAATGCACGTTCACACTGGCTGCTAAGTTATCAAGTGCAAGCTCACCATTACGAACCGGAAGCTTATTCCACACCCACAAGCTTGAGGCAACACCAACCACGGCAAGACCGACAGCAGCAGTCTTAAGAGATTTTGTTAATTTAGACATATTATTCTCATAGATGAACCTGATCGATATTGCAGCGTTAAGAGAAATTAAAGCGCAGTGATACAGGAGTCTTATTATTTTTATAGGACGATTTAAGCACTAGTCAATATAAAGTACAATGCGCACAAACCCTTTCGCACACCCCATATATAAATAAGACTGTTCCAAATATTGGCCTCTCAACATATTTATATTACTTATTAATTGAGCAGTTTTTTAGATTTGCCAAATATCTAGGTTTAAGCCATTCTTCGCAAATATTGTCATCACTGCCACTTTTATACCGCTATTAACAACGAGCCATTCATGAATACACCGCTATGGGCCCCATCAGAACAACAAATCGAGCAAACAAATCTTTATAATTTTATGAAGTTTGTGGCTAAAGATGGGCATAAAATTGATCATTACCAAGACCTTTACGATTTCTCTGTACGCCTACCCCAATTGTTTTGGAAATATCTATGGGACTACGGATCGTTTATCCAAGCATCAGAACATACAAGTGTATTACAAACCAATGGCGACATATTAGGGTCAAAATGGTTTGAAGGTGCGACCTTTAACTTTGCTCAAAATTTACTGAAATTCAGAGACGATCGACCAGCCATAACCGCTTACGATGAACGCGGAAAACAACAAGCCATTAGTTACGCCCAATTATATAAACGGGTTATGCATTTAAGTAATTGGTTTAGACAGCAAGGTATTCAACCCGGTGACCGCATCGTTGCTTTTATGCCAAACGTACCTGAAGCCATCATTGCCATGTTAGCTGCTGTAAGTATTGGCGCAGTATGGTCAAGCTGCTCACCCGATTTTGGCTTGCAAGGTGTGGTAGATCGATTTGGTCAAATCAAACCTAAAATCATCATCACCACCGACGGTTACTTTTATAGCGGTAAAACCCTAAACAGCTTAGAAAAGTTAAACCTAATTTTGGAAGACCTAAGCAGTATTGAACATGTAGTGGTTGTGCCTTACGTCAATAAAGACCTTACGCAACCCAGTACTGAAGACCAGTTAATTAACAGTAAAAGCAATACCAGCCCATCTCAGGCAATTACTTTATGGCAAGACGCTATGAATATTGGAGAAGGCATCGCGGTGCAAAAAAGTGAACGCACGCAACAAAGCATCCACAGTATGGAAATCGAATTTGAAGCACTGCCCTTTGACCACCCTTTATATATTTTATACAGCTCGGGTACCACAGGCGCTCCAAAGTGTATTGTGCATAGCGCGGGCGGTACATTAATTCAGCACTATAAAGAATTAGTTTTACATACCGATGTTAAATCCGACGACACGCTTTTTTACTACACAACATGCGGCTGGATGATGTGGAACTGGATGACCTCGACCCTAATGACAGGGGCATCATTGGTTATATTTGACGGTTCGCCTTTTTACCCTGAAACCCAAACACTTTGGAACATGATTGAAGAACAAAAGGTCAGCATTTTTGGCACCAGTGCCAAATACATAAGCACTTTACATAAACTCGATTACATTCCTAATCAGCATCACGACCTTAGTCATATAAAAACCTTACTTTCAACAGGCTCACCATTAAGCAGCGAAAGCTATGACTTTGCTTACCGTTCAATTAAACAAGATATGTGTTTAAGCAGTATTGCCGGTGGCACCGATATTATTTCGTGTTTTGTTTTAGGTAATCCCACACTGCCCGTTTATAAAGGCGAAATACAATGCCTTGGCTTAGGCATGGCCGTGAACGTATACGATGATAAAGGACAAGCCCTAGATGATAATCAGCAAGGCGAGCTGGTATGCGAAAAGCCATTTCCTGCTATGCCTATTGGTTTCTATAATGATAATAACGACGAGAAATACCTGTCGAGCTACTTTAAAAAATTCAATAACGTTTGGGCGCACGGCGACATTGTTGAAAAAATTCCACGTGAATTTAATCAACATAAATATACCAGCCTTGTAATACATGGCCGCAGTGATGCGGTGTTAAATCCAGGCGGTGTACGAATAGGAACCGCTGAAATTTATCGTCAGGTAGAAAAAGTCGACGCTGTGATAGAAAGTATTGCGGTGGGCCAAACTTGGCCAAAAGACAGTGATGATGTAAGAGTTGTACTGTTTGTGGTGCTAAAACCTAATCAAGTACTAAACGATGCTTTAATTAAAGAAATAAAAACCACCATTAGATCAAACACCACGCCTAGGCACGTGCCCAGTGTAATATTACAAGTACCAGATATACCTAAAACACTGTCGGGTAAAATTGTTGAAGTAGCAGTACGAGACACCATTAATGGTAAGCCCGTAAAAAATAAAGATGCGTTATTAAACCCTGATTCACTATCTTTATATGAGAACCTGGCCGCTCTGAATAGGTAACCAAGCCTTATTTACTTAAATTGAATGCCACCGCTATTTATAGCGGTCTGGGTATTCATGATTGGCTATTTTAGAACTAACGGTAATGCCGTGATCAAGGTGTCGTTTAATCATAATACTTAAACGATCCTCTTTTTCTTTGTAGTCAGATATTCCTAAATTATAAATTTTCAATGCCTTTAACGCATTGCGTTTACGATTCGTCTTTAGCAGTTGATACGCCTGTTTAAATTTTGGTTCAACCGGTAAATCACTGACCACCTTATCTTTAACTTGCCCAAAGATTGTTTGAATTTCTGCTAAATGATGGGTCTTAAGATCTTGCCATATATCTTTAATCAATTGATTTCGAGCAGTATCTAATTGTTTATAAAACTGTTGCTTAATAATTGCTTTATTCTTTTTAAGGTCATTACTAAGCTCAGCCTCAATAGTGAAATTACCCGCTGAATTCACCTGATTAATTAAACTGTCTTTTAAGTTATCTACCACTTCAACAGTATAATGGGTTCGAATATATGCCCGTTGAACTTCTGTATACGTGTAACTGCCCTTTCCTTTGTCATCAAATACAACTTGCTTTTTAATCGCATCATCACGCCCGATTAAAAAAGAATTCGATAAATTGATATACACCGCAATTTGCGCAGCGTTGCTCGATGACGTCCATTTGAATTTAATGCTTTCATCGTTAAATGTCTTCTCAGGTAAACTTAACCCCTTGCCA
>JAWUVN010000068.1:0-46584 GCA_034112345.1 Bermanella sp.
AATGTTGAAAGTTCAGCCATGGTAAACCCCTTTAAAGCTCTTTAGCCAATTGGTCTAACAAAGCTTCGTGCTTAGTTAAGTCAACTGAGGTTTCCAGGATTTTCGAAGCACCGGCTACTGCTAGAGTAGAAACTTGGCTACGCAAAGTTTCTTTCGCACGGTTACCTTCTTGATCAATTTCTGCTTGAGCAGCAACTTTAATGCGATCGCCTTCTTGATGAGCAGTTGCTTTTGCTTCATCAATTATTTGGCTAGCGCGCTGGTTGGCTTGCTCAATGATCTGTGCAGCTTGCTCTTTGGCTTCACGTAATTGAGAACCAGCTTTTTCTTGAGCCAATTTCAAATCACGTTCAGCGCGGTTAGCAGCGTCCAAACCATCTGCAATTTTCTTCGCACGTTCTTGCATTGCATTGATTAGCGGAGGCCAAACAAATTTCATGCAGAAGGCAACGAAAACAGCAAAGGCGATGATCTGGCCGATCAGAGTCAAATTTATATTCACGCCTTAGTCCTCTAGTTCGTTGTGTAAAAAAATAAAAATTATTTGTATACAGCGAACATTAGGTAAAGACCAAGACCAACACCGATCATTGGAACAGCATCCAATAGGCCAGCGATAAGGAACATTTTGCCTTGAAGCATTGGAGAAAGTTCAGGCTGACGCGCAGAACCTTCTAATAAACGTCCGCCTAAGATACCAAAGCCGATAGCTGTACCTAGTGCGCCAAGACCGATCATGATTGCTGCTGCAATTAGAACCATTTCCATAGTATTTTCCTTTTTTAAGTTAAGGTTAAAGTTAAAGTTGTATTAACGGTTAAGTTAAAGGGTTTAAAAATTGTTTCATTTCAATCGTACAGCCCGAAGGCTGTGCAATTTAGTGATCTTCGTGGGCCATACTTAGGTATACGATAGTCAGCATCATAAAGATGAATGCTTGTAACGTAATTACTAAGATATGGAAAATTGCCCAACCAAGTTGAAGCACACCAGCCAGAGACGCCATTAATAAGCCTGCTGGGAACATCAGTGCGATAAGAATGAAGATCATCTCACCTGCATACATGTTACCGAACAAACGAAGCGCCAATGAAATTGGCTTAGCGACCAATCCAACAATCTCCAAAAAGAAGTTTATTGGGATGAATAACGCTTGAACCACAGGGTTCTTAACGTTAAACGGGTGTAAGGTTAATTCACCGATGAAACCGCCAAGTCCTTTCACTTTGATGCTGTAGAAAATCATCAATGCAAAAACAGTTAGAGACATACCCATGGTGATGTTTGGATCTGTAGAAGGTACAACCTTCATGTAAGCGTGATGCGGATCCAGCCCAGCAATGTCATAACCCAGACCAAATAGCGCAGGAATCACATCAACAGGAATCAAATCCATGGCATTCATCATGAATACCCATGTAAAAATGGTCAGAGCCAATGGTGCAATAAGAGGATTGCGGCCATGGAAAGACTCTTTCACAGTGTTATCAATAAACTCTATGATCATTTCTACAAAATTTTGGAAGCCAGAAGGTACGCCAGTTGCGGCATTCTTAGCGGCTCTCCAGAACAAAAACATGATCAGGGCGCCAATACCGATAGACCAGAACAAGCTGTCTACGTGTAGTGCCATAAAGCCCATGTCTCCGGCTTCTGCAGAGGTTTGCGCTAGAGTCCAAGAACTCTCAGCCATTACTGTACCATCTGCACGCTCATAACCAGCCGGTAGTTCACCGTAGGTTAAGTTGGTGAGATGGTGCTTTATGTAGTCGGTAGCATTACCCGCCATAATTCACTCTCAGTCTCAAAAGGTTTATAAATTTGCAATTTTAGATGCGAAAAAATTAACTGCCTGCACAATAACAAACGTACTGAACAAGGCCCAAAAATCTAATGGGTGTATTAGCTTATAAGCCGCCGCAAAACCAATTGCGGTTAACACCATCTTCCATGTACCGCCTTGATAAAACGACTTAAGTACATAACCAACTTGCTGTGCCCCTGAATACTTAAACGCCTTATATATAAAGTAGGCGTTTGGTATGGCACATATTAATCCACCTACTAAGGCAGATATCGCTGCGTCTTGGCTTTTTAATAGAAATAAGCTGGCTATTAGCCCACTTAACCCAAGTTGTATCAGGGTTATTCTATAAACCGGAGGACGCTTTATGGTCTGGCTCAACGCTAACTCCAACGGCGACAACGCAAAAACTGCGATTAATTACTAACTTCTTGCCAAAAAAACAGGCGGGCGAATTATATTGGCTATACCTCGCCGCTTCAACCTAAGTGAGCATGAATTATCATTTTATTTCAAAAATACGCACCAATAGTGCACGTAATTAATTTAATGCTCAGCATTTAATCAGTGAGGTGCAGTGTAGTGGGGGTTTATACTCTGTGCAACGAACAGATATCTCACGAATGAAGCATTTCTAGCTAGCTAGACCCCCTAGCTTATCCATACAGCTGAAAGGGATAAAGGTACACCCAACAAAAAACCGAGCTGTACTCGGCTTTTTGTTGGGCTCTATTTTACAGCTTATTTTTGGTTTATTTAATATGGCCAAGAATACCGTCTAACTCATCAAGGCTGGAATAGTTAATCACTAACTTCCCTTTTCCTTTAGCATTATGCTTCAACTCTACTTTGGCACCTAAACGCTCACCAAGATTAGTTTCTAAACGCTGAATATCTGGATTTGAAGCTGGTTTAGCTGGAACAGCTGACTGGTCATGCCACCCCCTAACTAACGCTTCCGTCTGACGAACCGTGAATCCTTTCGCTACAACTTGTCGGGCCGCTTCTGATTGATGCTGATCACGAAGACCTAATAAAGCACGGGCATGGCCCATTTCAATATCACCATGCTCTAATAACGTTTTAACATCGTCATTTAGATTCATTAACCGCAGTAAGTTTGTCACCGTGACACGACTTTTACCCACGGCGTCGGCCACTTGCTGCTGAGTCAATTCAAACTCTTCTTGTAAGCGGTGCAGTGCAACTGCCTCTTCCATTGGGTTGAGGTTTTCACGTTGAATATTCTCAATCAGTGCCATGGCAATGGCAGCTTCATCTGAAACTTCACGTACCAATGCAGGTACTTCATGTAAACCGGCTATTTGAGCAGCACGCCAGCGGCGCTCACCAGCGATGATTTCATATTTTGTGTTGGCTGAAACTGATGAGATAGGGCGCACAATAATCGGCTGCATAATGCCCTGAACTTTTATCGAAGCGGCTAATTCTTCAAGTGCTTCAGGATGCATATCTTTGCGTGGCTGGTATTGGCCTGGCTGCAAATACTCAATCGGAATTTGCTTTAGCACTTCTTTTGCTGATTGAGCCGACTCGTCACCTGCTGAAGCCACATTGCTTTGCAGCGCATTAGCCTTACTCGCACCCGCTAATAATACGTTTAAACCGCCACCACCTAATCCACGTTTTTTTGCCATGATCATTTACCGTATCTATATATGTAAGCGCAAACCAAACAGCGAATCAAAATACTAAAAGAACACTTGATAAGACTGAATCGCCAAATTAAATATGTTGGTTTACTTTAATGCAGAGGAGTATAACTGTTCCACGGGAATGCGCATAGTCCGTGGAACACCTATAAAATCAGAAGGGCGTTATTATAATAACTAAAACCTGATTAAGTTTTGGCCGCAGCTTTATTTTTGCGATTCACTTCGCCAGCCAGTGCTAAATAAGCAACCGCGCCTCGTGAAGTTTTTTCGTAATGCAAAATAGGTACGCCGTAACTAGGGGCTTCGGCTAATCGAATATTTCTAGGAATCACAGTGCCATATACTTTATCGCCAAAGTGACTGATTAACTGTGATGACACGTCTGTGGTTAAACTGCTTCGAGGATCGTACATAGTTCGTAATAGGCCATCTATTTCTAGGCCTGGATTAATTTCTTTTATGCGCTCCATCGTATTCATTAGCGCACTTAAGCCTTCTAGGGCGTAATATTCACACTGCATTGGAATAATAATGCCGTCTGCTGCTATAAATGCATTAACCGTTAGCATATTTAGCGAAGGGGGGCAGTCAATTAAGATGTAATCGTAGTCGTTTTTAACCGCATCTAGAGCCATCTTTAAGCGGCTTTCATTGTTTTCTAAGTCAATTAATTCAACTTCAGCGGCGGTCAAATCCGCATTGGCTGGAATCATGTCATAGCCGGCAGGATCTGTAGGGAGTTTTACATCATTAATAGAGACCCCATGAACCAATACGTCATAAATAGACGTTTCTAATTCATGCTTATTGATACCGCTACCCATGGTGGCGTTACCTTGAGGATCCAAGTCTACAACCAATACCTTACGCTTTGTTGCTACTAGTGAAGCCGACAAATTAACAGTGGTGGTGGTTTTACCCACACCGCCTTTTTGGTTGGCTACCGCAATAATTCGACCCACAACACACCTATTCTTTTTTATAATGAGCTTCACCACGAGGCAATGGGTGAAGCGACAGCTTGGTGCTATCCGTTTTTCTTAATTCTAACCAAATGACGTTCGGCTTCTTCACCTGGAACGTGCAATGGTACACAGTCTACCACAGCCGTTCGACTATCCAATTCCCCAATCTCATTGGTTGGGTACAAGCCTTTCATAGCATAAAAATAGCCATCGTCTTTTAGCAGATGAATACTGCCATCAACCATGTCTTTCAATGTAGCAAAGGCCCTACTAGTAATAGAATCAAACCCTTCAGGAGCAATAGCGGGCTTATCAAAGCTTTCTATTCTCGCCTGTACTGGGGTCATATTAGCCAGTTTAAGCTCAATTTTTGCTTGAGTTAAAAACCGTGTTTTCTTCCCATTACTATCCAGTAAAACTAACTCTTTTTCTGGGAAGCAGATCGCAAGTGGGATACCTGGCAAGCCAGGACCAGTGCCTACATCAAGAATACGATCACCTTTCACGTGTGGAATAATGCTTAAGCTGTCTAACAAATGACGGCGGATCATTTCTTCAGGGTCACGCACTGCCGTGAGGTTGTAGGCTTTATTCCATTTAACCAATAAGGCGTGATAAGCAAGCAGTAAATCTATTTTATCTTCGCTTAACTCTAAGCCTTGTTTTTTAAGGCCTGTTTTCAGAAGGGCTTTATACATGAGGTTCCTAGGTCTTTTAAATCAAACCAGTGGGAGGGCGTTTGGACACCACGATCGTTAGATGATCCTGCCGCGCCCAGTACCCAAGTCATTCGCTTCACGAATGGGGCCACCCTCTCACAAAAATATTATCTAAGCAGTTTGCTTTTGGATGCTGTGTTTCTTTTTAAGGTAAATTAGCAACTGACTTAACGCAGCAGGAGTAACACCCTGTATACGACTGGCATGACCCAGTGTTTCAGGCTTTAGATCGGTCATTTTTTGAATAATTTCGTTACTTAAACCACCCACCAATGAATAATCTAAATCTACTGGCAGTAGTGTGTTTTCATAGCGACGCATTTGTTCAATTTCTTCTAATTGACGTACGATATACCCATCGTATTTAGCCGCTATTTGAACTTGCTCAGCCACTTGCGGGTCACTTACCGGATCCCCTTTCAATGCACCAATATCAGCATAAGTAATTTCAGGGCGCTTAAGTAAGTCCATTAAGCTGTATTCACGAGTAAGCGGATTTTTTATTAATGCATCTACCACGTCACCTTCAGGTGTTTTTGGTAAAATCCAAGTGCTTTTTAAGCGCTGAGTTTCAAGTTCGATGGCTTCGCGCTTTTCAATAAAGGCATTCCAGCGATCGTCATTAATCAGTCCTAAATCACGACCTTTTTCAGTTAAACGTAGGTCGGCATTGTCTTCTCGTAATATCAGTCGATATTCTGCACGACTGGTAAACATGCGGTATGGCTCATCGGTCCCCATGGTAATTAAGTCATCGACTAATACCCCCATATAAGCCTCATCACGGCGAGGGTACCAGGCGTCTTTCTCCATACTGCGCAAAGCCGCATTGGTGCCTGCTAATAAACCTTGTGCTCCGGCTTCTTCATATCCAGTTGTGCCGTTAATTTGTCCGGCAAAAAACAAACCGTTTAAATGTTTGGTTTCTAAGCTGTGCTTTAAGTCTTGTGGATTAAAGTAATCGTATTCAATGGCATAACCAGGACGGGTAATATGTGCATTCTCAAACCCTTTCATGCTGTGGATAAGATCAATCTGAACATCAAATGGCAAGCTGGTGCTGATCCCATTTGGATACAGCTCATGTGTTGATAATCCCTCTGGCTCAACAAATATTTGATGAGAATTTTTATCTGCAAAACGCATTACTTTATCTTCAATAGAAGGACAGTAGCGAGGACCCACTCCTTCGATAACCCCTGTGTACATTGGGCTTCGATCTAAACCAGCACGAATAATATCGTGGGTTTTTTCATTTGTATGAGTAATAAAGCAATCAACTTGCCTAGGATGATCCGCTTGAGAACCCATAAATGACATTACAGGAGTCACATCATCGCCAGGTTGGCGCTGCATCACTGAGAAGTCTACAGATCGCGCGTCGATACGTGCTGGCGTACCTGTTTTTAAGCGGCCTACATTGAACGGCATTTCCCGCATGCGTTTTGCTAAAGCATTAGAAGGAGGATCACCTGCGCGACCCCCTTGATAGTTATCCATACCAATGTGGATAACTCCGCCTAAAAACGTACCGGTTGTTAATACAACGGAGTCGGCATAAATCTTAATACCTGCCTGAGTTACAACCCCTTTAACCACATCGCCCTCAACAATTAAGTCATCACAAGCTTGCTGGAAAAATTCTAAATTGGGTTGGTTTTCTACAATTTCACGAATAGCCGCTTTATATAAGGCGCGATCTGCTTGTGCTCGTGTTGCTCTAACGGCTGGGCCTTTACGGCTATTAAGGGTACGGAATTGAATTCCCCCTTTATCTGTAGCGCGACCCATGGCACCGTCTAATGCATCTATTTCTTTTACAAGATGTGACTTACCAATACCACCAATAGCTGGATTACATGACATAACCCCCACTGTTTCTATACTGTGGGTAAGTAGCAAGGTTTTACAGCCCATGCGTGCTGCCGCAAGGCAAGCTTCCGTGCCGGCATGACCACCACCAACAACGATTACGTCATAGCGTTTTGCAAAATCCACTAAACTTACCTCTTAATGCTTTTAGATACATGACCAACTATGTACTGTACATATATTGGTCAAAATTCGATCAGGGCGGGCATTATATAGATAAATGAGCAGATATACAGGCATTGTTCTGTGGAAAACTCATAAATTTATCATGCTCTAGGAAGGCAAAGAATCTACACTGATCTTGCATGCTAACTATCCACAACAAAAATAATAGGATAACTATGAAATCAATCTTAATAACCACTTTGGCCATCGGCATTTTATCAGGCTGTTCAGGTGTGCGCACCACAGACTCTACATTTAGTGCTCACGCTGAAAACTTCAATTTTTTATATATACAGATTCCTGGTGGGGATACTCAAGAACGAGCGATCGAACTCATGCCTGAAGGGGCTCAAATAGACACCTTGTATAGTACCCCCCATGATAATACGTCGTTTTTTGGTGTGCTTAGCCGGATTATCGGTATTGAACATACTACGGTGAATGGTCAAATTAAAAAATAAGTATAAGTTATACACAAGCTATTAAGCCTGCAGACCTCATATATAAAGGCCTGTAGTTTTTATTTTTTAATTATTTAAAATCTGTGTACAACTTTATCCCCGCTGGCTAACAGCTTATTCACAACTTCTGGTGACCGTAAATAAAGTTGTGTAATACTCTGTTTATATTCGTGTTTTGTGGATTAAATTAATCAACAAGCTTAGCGCTTAATTAATACTGTATTTAGTGGCTATTTTGGCGTTATTAACTTTTGTAATATAGCCTGTACACAACTTTATCCCCACTAACTAACAGATTATTCACAGCTTCTGATGACCGTTGAAAATTGATCCATTTAAAGCTAAATGACGTAACTTTTAAGTAATTACTCACAGCCAAGGAAAACTCAATGAAAATACTTTTAATTATCATGGCTTCGGCCTTTTTAGCGGCTTGTAGCCTACAACCAAAGCTCACTTTGCATGTATTTGAATGCGGAGAAATTGAAGTTAAAGACATTTCCTTATTCTCTCCCGGTGTGGATAAAGGCGTTAAAAAAAACCTAGTCGATAGCTGCTACCTAATTCAACATCCAAAAGGCAATCTAATTTGGGATACGGGAATCACTGATGCCGTCGGTGAAAAGGGTATTGAAGTATTCGGAGGTAAGCTGTCTTTAAAAGTACTTAACCCGCTTTCAAATCAATTGGCTGGTATAAATATTAAACCTACAGACATCCAATTTATGGGGATATCTCATTTCCATGGGGATCACACCGGAAATGCGAATTTATTTAAGAATGCTTCTCTTCTTATTCAACAAGCAGAATACGATGCAGCCTTCGGACCTACACCAGAAAAATTCGGCTTTAATCCAGCTAGCTACAACCAAATAGATAAGTCAAAAATTAACATCATCAATGGTGATTACGATGTATTTAAAGATGGCAGTGTACTCATTAAAACTGCACCAGGACACACACCAGGACATCAGATGCTAGTAGTTAACCTTGAGCAAGAAGGCAAAATTATGCTCTCTGGTGATCTTTATCACTTCACGAAGAACCGTGAGCACAAAAGAGTGCCTTCATTTAACTTTGATAGAAACCAAACTTTAGAGACAATGGAAAATATTGAGTCATTTGTGAAAGAAAGCGGTGCACAGCTTTGGATTCAGCATGACAAAGAGCAAAACGCCTCGATCAAACACAGTCCTGAATACTATGATTAGGCGACTAATTTTATTTTGTATATAAAAAAAGGTGGCTAATTAGCCACCTTTTTAGTTACGCATTCTGCGTTTATTTCTTTTCCCAATTCCCCCAAGGATTTGAGTCATTGCTATTGCCGCCTCCAGTATGACTTTCTGGCCTAGGAGAAGGCGAGGGTCTTGAAGTGCTTCGAGCGGGCTTACCTGTTCCATAACGTTTACCTTGTCCGTAGTCTCCACCACTTCTATGCTCAGCGGCTTTCTTGGCGCGAAGCACACTCAGGCGCTCGGCATCTTCCAGAGACAACTCAGCAGGCTCACCGGCTGTATGGCCTTCAGGAACAATACGATCACGAGGGGGAGTATCAAACTGAGTTGATGATACTTTTGGCAGGCCCTTATACTGATACATATAAAAGGCTTCTACTTTTTCACATGCCCAATCGGTCTTTTTCAAAAACTTCACACTGGATTCAATACTGGGGTTTGTTTTGAAACAATTAATATTCAAATAGGCATATAGGATTTCAAACCCATAATGATCCACCATTTCTATCAATAGATTTTTTAAGCTCAAACCGTGTAATGGATTATTTTTGAAGTTAATGTCTTGAGTCACTGTTCAGTCCAATATATCAGGGTGATAAGACCATTATAGCCTCAACAGAGAAATTACATACAAATGATTGGCAGGCCTAAATAGCTGCTTAATACGAAGCCTAAAGAATATGACTCCCTTTTAGGCCAGCAACTCACTACACGGCCTATGACAAATGTACTGTTTATGAACATCTACCAAGCCATGAGGTTAAATTGATTGGCGCGCTTTTCTAATACCTTTTTTAACTGGCTTAAATTACCAAGGTATTCAACGACTTCAAATTGATAGTCGATGTCGTCTTGCACATTTTCTAAGTATTCTTTTAACTTTTTATTTCGCGTTTTAGGGCTAGCTGCATACAAGCTCTCATGAATAGATGCATGTAAAGGGCTTTGATAAATAATGTCTGTCCGAGTTACGTCTAATTGACACTGCTGTTGCTCTAGCATCTGACATAGGCTGTGCATTTCATCTTCAACTAAGGCCAGCTCACCACCATCCACATGCTGGTTGTAAAGCATCATCATGGTCATAACATCTTTATTATCGCGAGCCCTGAGTAGTTCACTCATTAGATTTTGTTTATGTTCACGCTTTTCAGGGTTTTGTTCTTTGTCTGGGTGCAAAGCCTGAGCGGTGCGACGGAAGAGCTTTCGTATCCACTTGCCATTTATTAATTGGGCTTCTCGCTTTGGGGCAGGCTGGTCGAGAGCTTCTTCGTTAAACGGGTTGAAGTTAAAATCAGGGTTTTCAGCTTGATTAAATTCACCATCAGTATCAAACATTTCATCTTGATTCTGGTCTGCGCTATCGGCGTCTAAATCTTCTTGATACAAGTCTTCACTGTCTTTAAGTGCTTGCTCTGATATTTCATGGTGCTGGCAGAATACACTCTGGAATTTTTCAGCGTGATGCTGCGCTTTTTCTGGGCTATATTGGCTAAGCTGGCAAATAACCTCGCTAAACCACTCACTAAGCTCGTCTCTTTGCCATTGTGCCAAGCTTTTACGACTATAAAAAATCGTCAATTTATTTAGTAGAGCACACAAGGGCTCTATGTATTCTTTTTCTTTAGGTAAAACCGTTTGATTGTATTCAGATACAAGGTCATCCATGTCTTGCTTGAGCTTGTCATTGCGCGCTTTCTTTTTTTCAACACTCTGCCACAAACGGTCAAACTTCTTTTGTATTTTACTTTTTGGCTTTGTTTCATCTGTTTTAACATCTGAAAAAATTAAATTCACGTTACTTACCAATGCAAAAACTACCAAAAATTTTACCCAGCAAATCATCACTGCTGAACTCACCGGTAATTTCGCTCAAAGCATTTTGGGCCATGCGTAAATCTTCTGCTAATAATTCACCCGCACTGGCCCCTAAAAGCTGATCTAAGCCACAATCAAGACTATTTGAAGCCTTGGTCAATGCTTCGATATGACGTCGGCGAGCAATGAAGCCCCCTTCGCTTGCTGCGTTGTAGCCCATTATAGTTTTTAAATGGTCCCGTAATTCTTGAATCCCAGAACCATCTTTCGCGGCAATGCGCACAACAGGACTTTGTGCATCATTTGAAATACCTGATGTTTCACCGGTTAAATCGGCTTTGTTTCGAATAACTGTAATACGCTCAGGGTGAGGCAATTTATCAACGAAATCAGGCCAGATATCATGAGGGGCCGAAGCGTTTGTTTCAGTGCCGTCTACCACTAATAAAACACGATCTGCTTGTTCAATTTCATCCCAAGCTCGCTGAATACCGATGCGCTCAACTTCATCCGGAGCATCTCTTAATCCCGCAGTATCAATAATGTGCAGAGGCATGCCATCAATATGAATGTGCTCACGTAAAACATCTCGGGTTGTTCCCGCTATATGAGTCACTATAGCGGTGTCTCTGCCTGATAGAGAATTAAGCAATGATGACTTACCTGCATTTGGCCTACCAGCAATAACCACTGTCATGCCTTCACGTAAAAGTGTGCCTTGATTGGCTTCTTGCATCACATTTGATAAGTTATCCATAACACTGCGCATGTCTTTTTCGACCTTACCATCTGATAAAAAATCAATTTCTTCTTCAGGAAAATCAATGGCGGCTTCAACATAAATACGCAGCTGAATTAGACTACTTACCAATTCATGGATGCGTTTACTAAATGCGCCCTGTAAAGATCGAACCGCACATCGTGCTGCTTGCTCAGATGCTGAATCAATTAAATCTGCTATGGCTTCAGCTTGAGTCAAATCCATTTTATCGTTCAAAAAAGCTCGCTCAGAGAATTCACCAGGACGAGCCGTTCGAGCTCCAAGCTCTATACAACGCTTTAATACAAAATCGAGCACCACTGGGCCACCATGACCCTGAAGTTCCAATACGTCTTCACCAGTAAAGGAATTAGGCCCTTCAAAGTATATGGCAAGCCCTTCATCTATCGTATTTTCACTGTCATCTTTAAATGGGCAGTAATTCGCGTATCTAGGTTTCGGAACGCTGCCAACAATTGCTTTCGCGATGTCTTGGGATTTAGGGCCAGATACTCGGATAATTCCCACACCTCCACGACCCGGAGGTGTCGCAATGGCTACAATGGTATCTGTATTAAGCTGTCCTAATTCCATAAGTCTTTAATCTATTTTTCTGAATATATTTTAATTTAGGCTAAACGCAAAACGGGAGATTTAAATCCATGTTGGTTTTAAATCTCCCATTTTTAATTTTTAAACAACTGAATCGTGCTAATCAGCTGCTTTTTCAATTTGCTTGGTAATGTAGTACTGCTGACCAATCGATAATAAGTTATTCACTACCCAGTAAAGTACCAGTCCAGCCGGGAAGAATAAGAAGAATACAGTAAAGATAATTGGCATTAATTTCATTACTTTTGCTTGCATAGGATCTGGCGGTGTTGGGTTAAGTTGCATTTGAACAAACATAGATGCACCCATAATCAATGGCAGAATAAAGTATGGATCTTTAAGCGATAAATCTTGAATCCACAACAGAAACGGTGCTTGACGCAATTCAACCGATTCCATTAACACCCAATACAAGGCAATAAACACTGGCATTTGAACCAAAATAGGCAAGCAACCACCTAATGGGTTAATTTTTTCTTTCTTGTATAAGCCCATCATTTCTTGGCTTAGCTTTTGTCGATCATCGCCATGTTGCTCACGTAACGAGGCAAGTTTAGGGGCTACTCGACGCATGTTTGCCATTGAACGATAGCTGGCTGCAGACAATGGAAAGAAGAACGCCTTAACTAATATGGTTAACATAATAATGGCAAAACCCCAGTTGCCTGCGATACCAAACATCATTTGAAGCAACCAGAATAATGGTTGAGCAACCCACCATAACCAACCGTAATCGATCGTAAGGTCTAAATGCTCTGCAATCTCAGCTAAACGATCTTGATCTTTTGGTCCAAGATAAATACTTGTGAACGTTTCACCCTGAGTACCAGCAGCCACACTAAATGCGTCGTCATAGTAACCAACGATATACTGACCACTTGCTTTACGAGCATTGTATGTATGTTCAGCATCCGTAGATGGTACCCAAGCACTTAGGAAGTAATGTTGTAAAAATGCAGCCCAGCCGCCCGTTACTTTTTCTTTAAAAGCGGTTTCGTCCATGTCATCAAAATCAATTTTAAAATAATTTTCATTTGGACGTGTAACTGCACCACCTAAGTAAGAGGCCATTCCCATGGCTTCCATGCTTGATGGATCACCACTGCGGTCACGCTTAAATTGTGCATAAAAGTTTGCTTGCCAGTCATTTAAGCTTGCATTGTTAACTTGGTAACCAACATCAACTAGGTAATTGCCACGGGTGAAGGTATAAACTTTATCAATGGTAACCCCATTTTGTTGAATACTTAATTTAACAGACAGAGTTTCATCACCGTCCATCATTTCAAATTTTGTTTTTTCAACACTGTATTGAGCACGGCCAGATTTATCGATGCCGTTTTTACCTACAAGGCCACTTTGGGCCACAAAGGTACGATTTGAATTTTGCTCAAGCAAAACAAAAGGGCTGTCCTTTTGATTAATACTTATAGGGAAGGCTTTTAGAGCAGCGTAAACAATATCACCACCCTGAGGATTAATACGAACATCTAAGATATCCGTTTGAACCTCAATCAAATCCGTTGCAGGCGCAGACAAAGTAACGGGTGATGCGTCATTTGATAGAACAGGAGCATCAGCATTAGATGATTGTGTAGACGGAGCATCTGTTGCCAGTGGATTAACAGCCGGCGTTAAACGGGTTATGGGTTCAGCCACCTGAGGGCGCTGCCCGTAATCTTCATTCCATTCTAGCACCAGTAAATAGGACAATACGGCGATGCTGGCGAGAATAATTCCTCTTCTTACATCCATCTTACATTAGCTCTTATTAGTGTGTTTTTTATCAGGAACTGGGTCATAGCCATGGGATCCCCAAGGATGACATCTGCCAATTCGCTTAATGCTCAGCCATAAACCACGGAACGGACCATGAATATGTAAAGCTTCGAGGGCGTATTCTGAACAAGTAGGAGTGTAACGGCAACGACTAGGTATCAAAGGACTGATAAATAATCGATAAAAACGAATGGGAAGAGCAATTAAACGGACCAAAAGGCCTGTTTTTTCATTCTGATCGTTTTTTTCTGGGACGGTTGCCATTAGGATTTTGCCTTAACCGAGTCCAAAGTTTATCTATCATGTGTCGTAATTGGATATTATCCAAGTCTTTCGCCCCAGGGCGAGAGAGTACAACACAATCATAGTTTTCTAACTTAGACTGGTTGTGACGAAAACTTTCGCGAACCATCCGTTTAATCACATTGCGATCAACGGCACGCTTAGCATGTTTCTTCGCCACGACTAAGCCAAGTCGAGCATAACCAAGATCATTGCGATGAGCTAAGATCAAGATCTGCCCTGTTTGGGCTTTAGCGTCTGCTTTTCCGAATACCTTGCTGTAGTCCTCAGACGTCAGTAAACGAACCTGACGTGAGAATGCAGTGTTGGTCATCACGAATTAAGCTGAAAGCTTTTTACGACCTTTGGCACGACGACGAGCCAAGATTTGACGACCGCTTTTTGTTGCCATACGAGCACGGAATCCGTGAGTACGTTTACGTTTTAGTACGCTAGGTTGAAAAGTACGTTTCATGACTTTTCCTCTTAAACTGGTTGACGATGAAAATTAGGCTGCGGATTGTATTGAAAACATTCAATAGATTCAATCACTCATTTGATTTATTGCTAATTAATTTTGTAACCCAATTTTCAGTGTATGGATCTTAAGTATATTAAATATATATATATGTTTATGTATGAGTATATATTAATGATTAGTTATTATTATTAAGGAGGCCATTTTCTGTGGATAACCGGCTACAGGCTAGTGATGGTAGGCTTTCTAGCCGATTATAACTTATGTATATTCAACAAATAAGCTTTGGGCAAGCGGTTTATATCATGAGTATAAAAAGCATGGTTATACACAGGTGAATATATTGTCGTAGTTATTCACATTTTCGTCCTTAGGTTACACAGTAGTAATCCACAGTATTATCCTTCTATATCTGTGGATAACTTTTTCAATATAGGTACAATACTCGACTGCTTGTTTTGGGAGTTATGTGCCGTGTTGGCATTGTGGGAAGAATGTGTAAGGTGTCTGCAAGATGAATTGCCGTCACAACAATTCAATACTTGGATTAGGCCTTTAAGAGCTAACCAATCTGGATCAGAGCTTGTTATCTCTGCGCCTAATCGCTTTGTTAAAGATTGGGTTAAGGATAAATTTTCAAATCGCATTCAATCTATTTTAGTAGAATTGAATGGCGGTCAGGTTTTGTCGTTTAAATTGGATATTAATAGTCAGGCTAATACGCCTGCCTTTATTGCGTCAGCGCCGGTTTCTAAACCTGCTGTGAGTGAGCCTAAAGAGTCAAATCCTCAACAAGCTGTAGAACGCCCTCAGCAGCGTTCGCCTGCCCCTGCTCGTCAAACATTGATACCAGCTGCACATAAAACAGCTGCACCTATAAAGAAAGAAAGAAAGGTGCAAGTTGAAGGCAGTATTCAGCATCAAAGTAGTCTGAACAAACGTTTTACCTTTGATACCTTTGTTGAAGGTAAGTCGAACCAGTTGGCCCATGCTGCTGCTCATCAGGTCTCACAGAATGCAGGGGGCTCTTATAACCCACTCTTTATATATGGTGGGGTAGGTTTAGGTAAAACTCACTTAATGCATGCTGTGGGTAATCATATACAAAGCCAAAATCCTAACGCTAAAGTAGTGTATCTGCATTCAGAGCGGTTTGTTGCTGACATGGTAAAAGCATTGCAGTTGAATGCTATTAATGAATTTAAGCGTTACTATCGATCAGTGGATGCATTATTAATTGATGATATTCAATTTTTTGCTGGTAAAGAACGTAGCCAAGAAGAGTTCTTTCATACTTTTAATGCTTTATTAGAAGGAGGTCAGCAAATGATTCTGACCTGTGATCGATACCCTAAAGAGATAGACGGTTTAGAGGATAGGCTTAAAAGTCGCTTTGGATGGGGTTTAACGGTTGGTGTTGAACCACCTGAATTAGAAACGCGTGTTGCTATATTAATGAAGAAAGCGGAGGAAGAAGGCATTGATCTTCCTCATGAAGCGGCATTTTTTGTAGCTCAAAAGATTCGTAGTAATGTAAGGGAGCTAGAAGGCGCATTAAAGCGTGTTATCGCCAATGCTGCTTTTACAGGTTCTAAGATTACATTACCTTTTATCAAAGAAAGCTTAAAAGACCTATTGGCTTTACAAGACAAGCAGGTCAGTATTGATAACATTCAGAGAATCGTTGCTGAGTACTATAAGATTAAGGTTGCTGACTTGTTATCTAAGCGTCGTTCACGTTCTGTAGCAAGGCCTAGGCAGGTAGCAATGGCACTTAGTAAAGAGTTAACCAATCATAGTTTACCCGAGATTGGAGACGCTTTTGGCGGCCGAGATCATACGACTATTTTATATGGTTGCAGAAAAATTAAAGAGCTGCGTGAAAGCAACGCAGACATCAGTGAAGACTATAAAAACTTATTACGATCTTTAACGGGATAAGTCAGTAAACAAAACTTCACTATATCGCTGGTCAGTTGATAACTGGCTAGGATTACATATTATAAAAACCTATATGGTCACAGACCAATTAAGCGTGGGATAAGGCATGAAATTCACAATTACCAGGGAAGCCCTGTTAAAGCCACTTCAGTTAGTAGCGGGCGTTGTTGAGCGTCGTCAAACGCTGCCTGTGCTGTCTAATGTATTATTAGAAGTGCAGGGTGATAAGTTATCTTTAACCGGTACTGATTTAGAAGTTGAAATGGTTGGGCGCACTCAGTTATTAGAGCCTGGTGTAGATGGCGAAATAACAGTACCCGCTAAAAAGCTTATGGATATCTGTAAGTCTTTACCAGATCAAAGCACGATTGAAATTAGCCAGGATGAGCATAAGGTTCAACTATCGGCTGGGCGCAGTAAGTTTGTGTTATCAAGTTTACCCGCGAATGAATTCCCAAGTGTTGATGATATTGATGCAACAGCTGTACTGACAGTGCCTCAGGTGCAGCTTCGCCGTGTTATTGATCGCACAGCCTTTGCAATGGCTCAGAAAGATGTACGTTACTATCTAAATGGTTTGTTAATAGAAGTTAAATCAGATGGTTTGCGTGCAGTGGCCACAGATGGTCATCGCTTAGCAACGTGCGGTGTATCCGTTGCGCTAGAAATAGAGAATAAAACGCAAGTAATAGTGCCCCGTAAAGCGGTACTAGAACTGGCTAAGCTAATGACAGACCCTGAAGCCAGTGTTGAGTTGATGCTGAGTGGCAACCATATTCGCGCACAAGTAGGTGACTATACATTCACCTCTAAATTGGTCGATGGTAAATTCCCTGATTATGAGCGAGTCATTCCTCGTAACGGCAATCGAACCTTAATTGCCGATCGCCAAGCACTACGACAAGTATTTGCGCGCACAGCTATCTTATCTAACGAAAAGTATCGTGGTGTACGCCTGATGCTAGATGATAATAATCTTCAGGTAGTTGCAAATAACCCTGAGCAAGAGCAAGCAGAAGAAAGTATTGGCGTTGATTTTCAAGGTGAGACCCTAGAAATTGGTTTTAACGTGAGCTACCTACAAGACGTTCTATCTGTATTAGATGGTGATGACATGAAGATGACATTGGGTGATGCTAATTCTAGTGCAGTAATGGAAGAAGTGGATGGCGGTGATAGTCTCTATGTTGTTATGCCAATGCGTTTATAATGTATTAAAGCTTTCTTACTAAACGTTGTTGTCGATAAAAAAGGACTGGTTACAGTCCTTTTTTATGTCTAAAACAAAATGGCTATCGAGTACAGATGACCTACAAATATAAAAATATTCATTTAGATTCAATGACTTATGGCTATTGAATTACTAATGATTCAGGGAATGCGTAATTTAGCGCCTGTATCTATGCACCCTAGTTTAGGGGTGAATTTGATTCATGGGTTAAACGGCAGTGGTAAAACCAGTTTACTAGAGTCCATCTATTATCTTGCTTACTGTAAATCGTTTCGCACTCACAAGCATAAAAATATTATCCAGCACGACCAAGATCAATTTACGGCTTTTTGTAAGCTAGTCAGTACAACGGGGTCACAGCAGCTTGGAATTGAGCGTACGCTAAAGGGTGAGCGCCGAATAAAATTAAACGGTGAATGGATGCAAAGCGCAGCAGAGCTTGCACAGTTGTTGCCTGTACAGCTTTTAGATCCGAGCATGTTAAAGCTATTGGAAGGCAGTCCACAGCTTCGTAGAGAGTATTTAGACTGGGGAGTGTTCCACGTGGAACACGACTTCATATCAGTGTGGCGACAATTTAAAAAAGCTCATCAAACTAGAAATGCGTTATTACGAGCAGGTGGCCATTGCTCTGAGTCAGAACGCAATATCTGGCATGAGTCTCTAGCATCTCTTGCTGATAGAATAAATGAAATGAGACTGAATTATATTAAACAACTTAAGCCAGTGTTTGATAAATATATTGGTCTATTAAATCCTGATCTGGGTGTGACGATGAGCTTTTATCAGGGGTGGTCAAAAGATAGGGTCTACCTTGATATACTTAATGAAAGCTGGTCTAGTGATCTTAAGCAGGGGTTTACTCAGATGGGCCCGCAGCGTGCCGACCTACGTTTAAAGGTAAATAATCAACCTGCAATAGAGATTTTATCTCGAGGTCAGCAGAAAATGGTGGTGTGTGCCCTTAAACTAGCACAGGCTGATATATATCAACAGCAGTCTTCTAGCCCTTGTATCTTCTTAGTAGACGATTTGTCGGCAGAGTTGGATATTAACCACAGAAAAGCTTTATGTACGCTGCTAGAAAGCTTAAAATGTCAGGTCTTTGTTACCGCCGTCGAAGATACACAAATGACGGATTGCTGGTCTGTTTCAAGCCAGATTAAAATGTTCCACGTGGAACATGGAACACTAAATCAAGAATAATTAGTTCTACAGGAGTTTGGTCAATGAGCGAAGAAAACACCTACGATTCGAGCAGTATAAAAGTACTGAAAGGATTGGATGCGGTTCGTAAACGTCCAGGTATGTATATCGGCGATACCGATGACGGTAGCGGCCTTCACCACATGGTTTTTGAAGTGGTGGATAATTCCATCGATGAAGCGCTCGCTGGCCACTGTTCTGAGATCAAAGTCATTATCCACCCTGATGAATCAATCAGCGTAAGTGATAACGGCCGTGGTATTCCTGTTGATGTGCATAAAGAAGAAGGTGTTTCTGCTGCTGAAGTGATCATGACTGTATTACACGCAGGTGGTAAGTTTGATGATAACAGTTACAAGGTTTCGGGTGGGTTACACGGGGTAGGTGTTTCAGTTGTAAATGCTCTGTCAGACAAACTTAAAATGACCATTCGTCGCTCAGGTAAAATCTGGGAGCAAAGCTACACACATGGTGTACCTGATGCCCCTATGGCGTCAGTAGGCGATACTGATACCACGGGTACTGTTATCCATTTTCACCCAAGCCCAGCAACCTTTACTAACATACAATTTAACTTTGACCAGTTAGCTAAACGTGTACGTGAGCTTAGCTTCTTAAACTCAGGTGTTCGTATAGTTCTAAAAGACGAACGTTCAGACCGCGAAGAAGTGTTTGAGTTTGAAGGTGGGCTTCAAAGCTTTGTTGAATACTTAAATACCAACAAAACACCTGTTAACGATATATTTTACTTCCGTTTAGACGGTGATACTCGTGAAGACGGTATCGGTGTAGAAGTGGCTATGCAGTGGAATGATAGCTACAGCGAAAATATATACTGCTTTACCAACAATATCCCTCAGCGCGATGGTGGAACTCACCTAGCTGGTTTTCGTGGTGGCTTAACCCGTACGTTAAACAACTACATAGAACGTGAAGGGATCGCTAAAAAAGACAAGGTAAACACCACTGGTGATGATGCACGTGAAGGTTTAACTGCCATTATTTCGGTAAAAGTACCTGATCCTAAGTTCAGTTCTCAGACAAAAGATAAATTGGTTTCTTCAGAGGTTAAGACCGCTGTAGAGCAAGAAATGGCAAAAGGTTTCAGTGACTTCTTATTAGAGCAACCTCAGCAAGCTAAGCTGATTGTTAGTAAAATGATGGATGCTGCCCGTGCTCGTGAAGCGGCTCGTAAAGCCCGTGAAATGACCCGTCGTAAAGGCGCGTTAGATATCGCAGGCTTACCGGGTAAGTTAGCGGATTGCCGAGAGAAAGATCCTGCATTGTCTGAAATATACTTGGTGGAAGGGGACTCGGCTGGCGGAAGCGCCAAACAAGGCCGAGACCGTAGTAACCAAGCCATTCTTCCGCTAAAAGGTAAAATCTTAAACGTAGAGAAAGCACGTTTTGATAAAATGCTATCTTCTGTAGAAGTGGGCACGCTTATCACCGCATTAGGTTGTGGCATTGGCCGCGAAGAATTTAACCCTGACAAACTACGTTATCACAGCATTATCATAATGACCGATGCCGATGTGGATGGTTCACATATCCGTACTTTATTATTAACGTTCTTTTTCCGCCAAATGGCTGAAATTGTTGAACGTGGGCATATATTCATAGCTCAGCCACCGCTATATAAAATTAAGCGTGGTAAGCACGAGCAATACATTAAAGATGATGTGGCGTTAGAAGAGTATTTAACTAATACAGCCCTAGATAGCGCCGCTTTATATGTGAACCCACAAGCGCCAGCTATCTCTGGTGAGGGCCTTGAGAGGTTAGTTGGTACTTACCGTGCAGTATTGGCAGACATTGCTCGTCTATCTCGTGTGTACCCTGAGCAAGTAATTCAAGAGATGATCTATGTACCTCAGTTAACAACAGAAGCATTGAAAGATAAAGCAGCCGTAGACGCATGGTGTGCATTACTGCAAGCGCGTTTCAGCAATCCAAAAGGCAACGATACTCAGGTTATTATAGAGATTGAAGAAGACACTGAGCGCCATTTGTTCTTGCCAGACGTGAAGGTAATTAACCACAGTATCCCAACCGATTACATTTTAACTCATGATTTCTTTGAGTCAGGAATGTATCAAAAAGTTTGTGATCTAGGTGCCGAATTAGAAGGTTTAATTGAAGATGGTGCATTTGTTCAGCGCGGTGAGCGTAAATCAGATGTGACCAGCTTTGAAGCAGCACTTGAATGGTTAATGGGCGAAGCACGACGTGGTTACAGTATTCAGCGCTATAAAGGGCTGGGTGAGATGAATCCAGAGCAACTATGGGAAACTACCATGGATCCTTCAGCTCGCCGTATGTTGCAAGTAACCATTGAAGACGCTGTCGCAGCGGATCAGATATTCACAACCTTAATGGGTGATGAAGTTGAGCCGCGTCGTGCTTTCATTGAAAAGAACGCACTGCTGGTTGATAACTTAGACTTTTAGTTTGAGTTAGCTTAGCCATAATAAAAAAGCCCGCTTAGAGTGATTTAAGCGGGCTTTTTTTTTAACGTATTTTAGGACGGGACATTTGTTACTTAAAATATCGAGTCAGGGTAACCATTACTGAGTGATCGGAAAGAGAGATCCCCTCTAGTTTGTACTGCATTTGTTGGGCTTCAATTCCTAATCGTGCATTACGGCTTAACGAAATATCAGCACCAATACTTACGTAACCATGATTGGTTAGTTTGGTGCGATAGGTATTTGAAATAAGGTTGTTTGTGTTGTTAGTAAAATATTCTTGTCTGTTTTCTAGCATAAGACGACCAGCTCCTAGTCTTAAATAAGCAGAGGCCTTCTTGTGAGGCGCAGTGGTCAATTTTAAGCCCATAGCCATACTTTGAGATCGGTAAGTGGCTACTTTGTCTTTTATGGTGGTTGTATCTTCTGTTTGATAAGCACCGTTATAAGTGTAATTAAATTCCAACCATGTGTTATGACTGCGACCAATGCGCCCTCCAAAAAGCAGTTTTACACTGGGAGAAGGTGCAATTTTATAATCACTTAAATATTTATCAGTGTATTCAAACTGAGTGATGCCAAACCCGACTTCAACATAACCTGATTTTTTAGAAGAGGCTAGATAACCAAGTGCATGTGATTGGGTGGGGATGAGTACAATCAAGATTAAGCTGAACATGAAAAGTGAGCGCATGATAAATCCTTTTATGCGTTTCTATAATAAAAAATCTGAGTGGATGTTAACTTGTAAGTATTAAAGGTTAATTACTTTCATTATTTTAAAAAATTATATTAATATATTTAGAATGTTTTTTTTAATTGTTTAATGTCCACCTATTTTAGGGTAGAAATAATTATGCTAGCCCAAGAATATTAAAGAACTTTTAAATTAATTCGTATCCTGACTGATTAATTGATCTGTAAATGCATTTAAATCATTAAAAACAGAAACATTATCTAGCCCTAATGCCTTATCAAAAGTTTTTTGGCCTTTACCAGTCAGCACTAATGCTGCTTTTAATCCTGCTGCTTGACCTGCTTGTAAATCTCTTAATGAATCGCCGACTATAAAGCAGCCTATGGCGCTGACATTTAATGCGGATTCAATTTGATGGATTAGTCCAGGTAGTGGCTTGCGGCAATCACACTGATCATCAGGACCGTGAGGGCAGTAGGCAATATAATCAATTTTAGCGCCTTCAGCCGTTGCTAAGCTCATCATTTTTTTGTGCATATCATTTAGAGTTTCAACAGAGAAATACTGTCGAGCGATGCCTGACTGATTGGTTGCAATCGCAATTTTGTAACCAGCTTTAGTGAGCTTCCCCAATGCTTTGATCGAACCTGGAAGAGGAATCCATTCATCAACGGTTTTTACGTATTCATCAGAGTCGTAATTGATAACGCCATCGCGATCTAGAATAACGAGCTTATTAGTAGGAGTCATAGCTGAAATTACCGTAGGAGTCGCACCCTGTGCGCGAACTAAACGATCTGATTTTAAAATAGGAGCTTAGATGGAGAGTAAAATAGATTTTTCACCATCTAAACAAAGCCGCACTCGTTAACGGCTTGGGTTTCGCGCACAGGGTGCGACTCCTACATTTTAATGCTGTTAAAGTAGTGAAATATCAGCTACTTGTAAGAACAAGTTACGCAATTGGTTTAGCAGTGCTAAACGGTTTTTCTTAACAGCTTCATCATCGGCCATTACCATTACATTATCGAAGAAAGCATCAATGCTTGCGCGAAGGCTAGTAAGGGATGTTAAGTATTCTGCATAATTACCCGCATCAAAGATGGCTTGAACTTCAGCTGCTTTATTTGTCAGTTCTTTTGCTAATACTTTTTCAGCATCTTCTTGTAATAACGTGTCGTTAATAACTGGTGAGTCAATAACAGCATTATTTTTAGCAAGAATATTTGATACACGTTTGTTGGCAGCGGCCAGAGCAGCAGCACTTTCTAGTTTAGAAAATGCGAATACAGCTTGTACGCGTTTGTTAATATCTAAAGGTTGTGTAATCCCTTTAGCGCGCACAGCTTGGAAAACAACCGCCGGGATATTCTGATCTTGATACATGGCGCTGAAGCGATCTAATAAGTATTCAGTTAGCTTAGCTTGAGTATCGTCTTTTAATTCTGTTGGCCAGTTATTATCAATTGCCCAAGCAACCAATTCTGACAAATCAATATTGATTTGTTTTTCAACCAATAAACGTAACACACCTAAAGATGCACGACGTAATGCAAATGGGTCTTTACCACCAGTAGGAATTTGGCCAATACCAAATAAACCCACAAGGCTATCTAAGCGATCAGCTAAAGCCAGTGCGGTGCCTGTTTCAGTTGATGGTAAATCATCGCCAGAGAAAGCAGGCATGTAATGCTCAACCATGGCAGCACATACGTCAGCGTGTTCGCCATCGTGCTTTGCGTAATAAGAACCGGCTAAACCTTGCAGATCAGAAAATTCTAATACCAAGTCACTTAATAAATCAGTTTTACACAATTTAGAAGCGCGTTCGGCTAGCGCTTTATCACCACCAATAGCTGTGGCAATTTTTCCTGAAAGATTGCTTAGGCGTTGGGCTTTATCTTTTAGGGTACCTAATTTTTGAACCCAAACAACAGTGTTTAGTTTTTCAAAGCGGCTGTCTAAAGATACTTTACGGTCTGTATCCCAAAAGAATTTAGCATCGCTTAAACGTGGGCGAATTACTTTCTCGTTGCCATGAATGACTTGCTGAGGATCTTTTGATTCAATGTTACATACAGTAATAAAATTAGGCAGTAATTTTTCGTTCGCATCAACAACGTGGAAGTATTTTTGATGTTCTTTCATTGAACTAATAAGCGCTTGTGCAGGAACGTCTAAAAACAGTTCATCAAATGCACCTGAAAGGGCGGTAGGCCATTCGTTAAGAGAGGCAACTTCGTCTAATAAATCTTCGTCGATAACGGCAGCGCCGCCCAGTTTCTCTCCTTCAGCGGTTACCTGGCTACGAATAAGCGATTTACGCTCTTCGTAATCAGCCATTACCTTGCCTTGTTCCTTTAGAGTACTTTCATACGCATCAGGGCTAGAGATTACAATTTCACGGTTAGCGTGGAAACGGTGACCCTTTGTGAAGTTACTAGATTGAATGCCTAGGATATTGGCCTCAACTACTTTGTTATCAAGCAACATTAAAATCCATTGAACAGGACGAACAAATTCAATACGACTAGAGCCCCAGCGCATGCGCTTAGCAATGGGTAACTTATTTAATGAATCGGTGATTGCAAGTGGAAGCTCATCAGAGGCATTAGCACCTGCTACTTCTTGTGCGTAATAAAGGCGTTCACCTTTGTCATCTGTTGTGCGACCGACTTCTTCGAAGCTGATTTTGTTTGCGCGCGCAAAGCCTTCAGCGGCTTTGGTAGGGTTGCCGTCAGCATCAAATGCAACATTGCTATAAGGGCCAAGTTTTTCAACTTTACTGACTTCACCTTGTGTTTGTAATGCTTTTAAACGTAAAGCAATTCGGCGAGGGGCCGCAAACAGTTTGCTGCTTTCAAAGTTTAAGCCTTTGCTTTGCAAGTGGGCTTCAACGCCAGCTTGAAACGCATTGGCTAACTTTTTAAGGGCTTTTGGTGGTAGCTCTTCAGTACCGATTTCTACTAAAAAATCTTGTGTGTTCATAATATTCTCCTTACCTACCCTTACTTAGCCTTGGCTTGTTTTTTAGCTTCTTTGGCTGCTTTTTTTGCAGCCTTTTCGGCAACGGCTTTTTCTTCAGCGTCCATATTTGCTAATACTTCATTACGAAGCGCTTCAGGAGCCAGAGGGAATCCGCGTTGGCGGCGGCTTTGTAGGTACGCTTCAGAAACTGAGCGAGACAGGGTGCGAACACGAAGGATGTAGCCTTGGCGTTCAGTCACAGATATGGCGTGACGAGCATCTAGCATATTGAATGCGTGAGATGCTTTTAAAACTTTCTCATAAGCAGGTAACGCTAAACCAGCTTCGATTAATCGAGCGCAATCGGCTTCATGTTGGTTGAATGCTTGGAAAAGAAAATCTACATCGGCGTGTTCAAAGTTATACGCTGACATTTCAACTTCGTTTTGATGAAATACATCGCCGTAAGTCACTTTGGAGCCGTCTGGACCGTAGCACCAAACAAGATCAAAAATACTATCTACTTCTTGTAGGTACATAGCGATACGTTCTAGGCCGTAAGTGATTTCGCCGGTCACTGGGTAGCATTCAACACCACCTACTTGTTGAAAGTAAGTGAATTGAGTCACTTCCATTCCGTTTAACCAAACCTCCCAACCTAGGCCCCACGCGCCAAGAGTTGGAGATTCCCAGTTATCCTCTACAAAGCGAACATCATGAGTCAGTGTATCCACACCGATAACTTTTAAGCTTTCTAGGTACTTGTCTTGAATATCAAGAGGTGAAGGCTTCATAACGACTTGGAACTGGTAGTAGTGCTGAAGGCGGTTTGGGTTTTCACCATAGCGGCCGTCAGTTGGGCGGCGACATGGTTGAACATAAGCTGCATTCCAAGTTTCTGGGCCTAAGGCACGCAAGAAAGTAGAGGTATGGAATGTACCTGCACCGACTTCAAGATCGATGGGTTGATTGATCACGCAGCCTTGCTGTGACCAGAAATTCTGTAAGGCTGCAATAAGGCCTTGAAACGTCTTAACATCGTACTGAGGTTGGGAATTGTTTTCTGACACTGTGGGTAACCAGTTTAAGCAATCGAAAGCAGGCGATTATACGGGGCTGATGCTGTACTGACCAGTGCTGGCCCTAGCTGAGAGAGGTTTAATTAGGGAGAAAAGAGTGGTTTGTTATTGTACTTTGGTACGACTTAGCATTATGGGAATATAAGTTGAATTTTAGCGCCGCCGTTTTTAGTATTTCCAATGGCCAGATTTCCATGTTTACCATTGCGCTTATGAGCTTTAATGGCCTCTTCAATTAAGTATAAACCTAAGCCGCTAGAGGTTCCCTGTGGGTTAAATTCACCCTTCTTTAATTGCTCTGGCTCAAACCCTGGTCCATCGTCGGCCACTTCGATTAACCAATGGCCATCGTTAAACTCTTGAATAGAGATAGATGCCGAATTTGCACCCGCTTGCTTAGCGTTACCGAATATATTTTGCAGGGCAATGGCCAGTAATTGTTCATCGTAGAATTGGTTAAAATCAGGGTCTATATCACAAGTAACTTCAAAGCCTTTGAGCCGCTTAAAGTCTTGGAAGATAGGGGTTAAGGTGTCCATTAACCAATGCTCACTTTCATTAGGCGCAAATGAAGTATTTTGAATTTTAAGGACCGATAATAATTCGATTAAGCGTTGATTTAAGTATCCACTATGCTCACCAATACGTGCCAACGTTGCGGCTTGCTCTGGCTGATCAACGAGCTGCTCGGCCAGCTCTCCCTGAAGATTTAGTAAAGCCTGCATTTCATTTTTTATATCATGAAGCTGTGCGCTTAATAGTGTGCTGGTATCAAATGCCATTATATATCCGTTATACAGAACGTTTCATACGTTCGTGACTTTTTTGCAACATAGCCCAACGGCTATGGCGTTCGTCATTTTCAGGAATTCTACCAACTCGGCTTAGGTGCTCGCCTACTTCTTCTACCATTTCGCGAGTTGGCTGCCTTTGATCCATATAAGTGATTTTAGCTTGAATAGCGTTTAGCAAAACAGCTAGGCCTGCCTCTTTGTAAGCGGTGGCTTTATCGAATAATTCAATGGCTTGAGACAACTGGCCGCGTTCAAAAAATCCAATGGCTTTGTCGTTTATTTCAGTGGTGTAGGTGCGTACTACCTGCTCACTTATCTCATTTCGTGTGCGTTCTAAGTCTCTTTGCTCTGATCGAGAAAGATCTTTACGTAAGTTAATAACAGCCAATAAATCCTGTGCTTTAGCATGCTGTTTTGTATCAATATAAGCATTAGCCATAGCTAATTGCTGAACCGAGGTAGGATTTTTTAAGCTTGATAGCATGGACTCTGCTTTATCTACGGTTGCTTTCGCATCTGCTTCTCTGCCTAGGTTTGTATATGTTGTGCTTTCAATGATAGTGGCATCAAATAAGTAGTCTGGATTCTCTCTGTAAAGTGTTTTAGCTTCATCCAATGCTTTAAGGGCTTCGGCACTGCTATTACGACTATCACGGCTATTTTTGGGTGTGATTTTATGTTGTAAACTTTTGGCAAAAAGCAGGTAATTTTTTACTGTTCGATAACAGCTGTGACGAGCCAGTTTTACGGATTGTTTAAAGGCGGCTTCTGCCACATCAAGGTCTTGATTAGCATAAGCGATGCGCCCCAGCTCCATTTGTCGTAATACTTGTTTGGGGGATACATTCGTTGCACGAATTAAGGCATCTTGAGCTGAAATTAAGTCTTTTTCTTTTATATTAATTTTGGATAGAAGATCATAGCACTGTACGTATTTAGGGTGCTCTTCGATGGTATGATTTAATACGCGTTTTGATGCATCGTACTTTCCTAGGTGGAATAGGCACATGGCTTTACCTAGTAGGGCCCAGTTTATTTCTCGTTCATGCAGAATAACTTCGTATAAATTCAGAGCATCTTCAAAGGCTTTCATGTTAACCAGTGTACGGCCTTTAATTCGCATGACTTTGAGAGCCAGTCTCGGCTGCTTTTTTATGTACTCATCGCAAAGTTGAATAGTTTGCTGTTTGGACTGTAGATCTATGGATTCATAGAGGGGATACAGTATGCCTTTAATGGTTAAAATTCGAGTTAAACGCTGGCGCATAACATCTATCGTGAATGGTTTTGTTACATAATCATCTGGTTCGTATTCAATCGCGCCCATCACCATGTCCATGGCATTTTCACCTGTTAGCATGACGAAAGTAGAGGTGGCTTTTAAACGGTGAGTAAATCGTGCTTCTTCAAGAATTTGTTGGCCGTCGCGACCCCTACCTAGGTTGTAGTCACTGATAACCAGATCGTAATCGTTATTCAAAATATATTGAGTAGCTTCGTCGCCATCCATGGCCACATCTACCTTGTCTGCGCCTAGAATAACTAACATTTTTTTCATGGCACTGCGTGATTCCACCAAGTCATCCACGGCGAGAATTCGCTTACCAGCGAGCATGTTTTCCAATGAGGCCATAATAAATCCTTATATACCTATTTAGCATAGCAATACTTATGTATTTCGCCCGCCTGTGGAGAAAAATGTTGAAATAAGGCAAAGTGCTTCTGTTATTGGATGGGAATTATAAGTGGTAGCAGTTTATGGACTTTAAATCGGCAGTGGCACTATTCATTATTAATACATTAGGTTTGATGAACCTGCGTGTAGCTCGTGCTTTCGGACGTTTTATTGGCTGGTTATTACGCGTCACAAACAGTCGTATGTATAAAGTCACGATGAAAAATCTTGAATTGTGCTTTCCTAATATGGCTGAATCAGAGCGGATAGAGTTAGCAGCTAGAAGTTTAAAAGAAACGGGTAAAACCATCGCTGAAACGGGGATTGCTTGGGCTGGTACCGAAAATAAATTTCGCCGAAATGAATTAAATATAAAAAACATCCGTAATCTTCATTTGTTTGAAAAAGCACTAAAAGATGATAAAGGCCTATTAATGCTCACAATGCATTACGGAAATTGGGAGTGGATAACATCTTATCTGCCATTACACTGTGATTTATTAGCTATGTATAAAGTGGCTAAAATGCCAGGATTTGAAAAAGCTATGTTGGAATCCAGGATGGCGAGCGGCATTGGCTTAGTCGCTGCTGGAAGAGAAGGTGTTAAAAAATTCACCGAACATTATCAGGATAAAAAAGCATGTATTATTGTGCCTGATCAAGAGCCTTCAGAGAAATCTGGTGTGTGGTCAGAGTTTTGCGGCATTCCTGCGTTAACTCCTAAGTTTATTCATTACTTGATTCAGAAAAACCCAAAAGGCACCGTGCTAAATGTTTATATGCAGCGGGTTGAGGGAGGGTTTGATCTTGTATTTGAAGAAGTAGAGCCGGATATTTACAGTGATGATTTAGAAACATCGGCTTTGGCCATGAACAAAGGTTTTGAGAAGTGTATTGCTGGGGATTTAAGCCAGTATCAGTGGGAGTACAAGCGATTTAAACGTAACCCAGAAAGGTTTTATAAGGGGGTGTGAAGAATTGGCTTGGTGATAAAGCAGCTTAAGTACGGGTGAACCCGCGCTTGAGTTTGATTCAGTAGTAACTATATTTACGTCATAATTCTATTCAGGGTTGCCTGATAGAAAAATATTAAAATCCCATTTAAATATTTATTCATAGCTGGTTGCGAATATGCCGGACTGGCTTACACTCCTGCAGTACTCGGGCCTATCAACAATAAATAGACTCCAGCGTTAGTGACCAGTAACGCTACAATAATCTTAATAAAGATTTTGTAGGTCACTGATATTCGTATTTAATGTGAGTTATAAAAATAAAGTTTAAGCAAGAGGGGGGATATGTTTATTGCCTCCAGAAAGTGGGCGTAAACAAAACCAGAAGGGTAAATATTTCTAATCGACCTAGCAGCATAGCAAAGCTCAAAACCCATTTAGCAAAGTCAGAAATCTCTCCATAATGGGCAGACACATCTCCAAGCCCTGGACCTAGGTTGTTCATGCAAGCACCTACGGCACTGAATGCAGTCACAAAATCCAATCCAGTGGCCAGTAGCAAAACCGTCATGATCAAATATAAAATTAAATAAACACTAAAGAATCCCCAAACGGCTTCAACCACTCTGTCATCAATTGGTTTGCCTCCCACTCGTATAGGGATAATGGCATTTGGGTGAATCAAACGTTTTAGTTCTCGGCTGCCTTGTTTGTATATCAACAAAACACGAATCACTTTTAAACCGCCCCCAGTACTGCCCGCACAACCGCCCATAAAGGCTAAAAAGAATAATAAAAAGGGTAAGAAGACTGGCCATAACGAAAAATCTGCAGTGGCGAAACCTGTGGTGGTGGCGATACTGACAAGTTCAAATATACCAAAGCGCAGCGCTTCGTTTGGCTCGTAACTGTTACTGAGCACCAGTGTCACAAATGTAACAATGCCCGCTAAGACTAAAACAATTAATAAGGTTTTAACTTCGGCATCGGCAAAATAATGTTTAATCGACCTGAATCGCCAAGCATAAAAGTGAAGAGCAAAATTAAAGGCACTGATGATCATAAAAAAGATCGCCACTGACTCAATAAGGCTGCTATCAAAATAACCTATGCTGGCGTCGTGTGTACTAAAGCCACCAATGGCCACTGTACTAAAGGCATGGCAAATAGCATCAAAGGCATTCATACCCGCGAGATAAAACCCCAGGCCACAAGCTATGGTCAGTGCTAAATAAATATACCAAAGGGTTTTTGCTGTCTCAGTGATTCTTGGTGTGAGTTTGTTATCTTTCATTGGACCAGGTGTCTCGGCGCGGTAAAGCTGCATGCCGCCGATTCCTAACATGGGTAAAATGGCAACCGCTAATACGATAATCCCCATTCCGCCCAGCCATTGTAATAATTGGCGATAAAATAAAATCGAATGGGGTAAATCGTCAATACCAGTAATGACGGTGGCACCGGTTGTGGTCCAACCAGAGAGGGATTCAAAAAATGCATCGGTAAATGATAAACCGGGATTGTCTGCCAGCATTAAGGGCAACGAGCCGGAGACAGCAAGTACTAACCAGAATAAAACAGTAACCACAAAGCCATCGCGGGTTCGAAGTTCTTGGCGGCGGTGTCGAACTGGAAACCAGCATAATGCTCCGGTAGCAAACGTAATACCAAGGGCGCTAAAAAATGCGCTAAGGGCAGAATCTTGGTAGATCAGACTGATGATAATAGGTGGAATCAGCGCGATGCTGAATACCATTAATAGAATGCCAAGGATGCGAAAGATAATAGCTGGATGCATTAGAAGAAACCCAACTCAACTTGGAAAAGACGCTCAACTTCAGAGATACGTTTTTTATCCAAAACAAACAAAATAATGTGATCGTCGCTTTCTACGACCACGTCTCCGTGAGCGATGATGACGTTATCATTACGAACAATGGCACCTATTGTGGTGCCTTCAGGTAGTGACACTTCATCCAGTCGACGGCCCACTACTTTAGACGTATTTTCATCTCCATGGGCGATGGCTTCAAGCGCTTCGGCTGCGCCACGTCGTAAACTGTGTACGTTGGCTACATCACCGCGGCGTACGTGAGTTAATAGGCTGCCAATGGTTGTAAGAGACGGGCTAATGGCAATGTCGATGCCTTGGCCTTGAACAAGATCCACATATTCGGCTTTATTAATCAGAGTCATAACCTTGCGGGCCCCTAACTGCTTAGCCAGCATCGACGACATAACGTTTACTTCGTCATCGTTGGTAAGTGCACAAAACACATCTGTATTTTCAATATTGGCTTCGAGTAGTAATTCTTTATCGGTGGCACTGCCATTTAGAATAATGGTTTTGCTTTTTACTTTTTCACTTAATCGCACACATCGGGCTTTATTATGGTCGATCAGTTTTACATTATAAAAAGGCTCTAAAACTTGAGCCAATCGGGCTCCAATATTGCCGCCACCGGCAATAATTACACGCTTATAAGGGGCTTCACTGCGTCGTAATTCGGCCATCACTGTTCGAATGTCTTTTTTTGCTGCAATGAAAAATACTTCATCATCGGCTTCAATCACAGTGTCGGCTTGCGGCATGATAGGCGCGCCTTTTCTGTAAATAGCAGCCACACGGGTATCTACACCACTGCGTAAATGTTCTCTTAAGTAGCGTAATTCTTGGCCTACTAATGGGCCTCCGTAGTAGGCTTTTACACCCACCAACTTGGCTTTGGCATTGGCAAAGTCTAAAACTTGAAGCGCGCCGGGAAACTCTAATAAGCGTTTAATGTAGTTGGTAACCACTTGCTCAGGGCTAATGAATACATCAACAGGCACACCAGCATTACCAAATAACTCTTTATACTGGGTGTAATCTTGCGCACGAATACGGCTGATTTTAGTGGGTGTTTTAAACAATGAGTGAGCCACTTGGCAGGCCACCATGTTTACTTCATCCGAATTGGTAACGGCCACCAGCATATCGGCATCGTCTCCGCCGGCTTGATGCAGCACGTGAGGAAAAGATGCTTTACCGCGCACGGTACGAATATCCAATCGGTTTTGAAGCTCTTTTAATCTAGGGCCGTCGGTATCAACAACGGTAATGTCGTTACCTTCTGTGGCAAGGTGCTCAGCTAGTGTGCCGCCTACTTGGCCTGCACCCAATATAATTATTTTCATTGCTTGTATGGAACCTATCTACGTTGCCAATACTGCGTTAATACTTTCTATCGCTGTTTATCGTGTTTCGATTCGCGAAAAGTATGTGGATTGCACGGCTTGGTAAAAGCAGTGCCTTGCCTGTATTCGATTAAAAGGTCATTAAAATCTTATGCTAATTAATGAAGCAAAATTCAGTGCTTTATCATTTTAAAAGTAAGCCATGCTTGGGCGCCTACTTTTATATTTCTTTTTTAAGTAATGCATAAAAAAAGCCATCATGACTATTTTTCATTGGAAACAATTGGGTTCCAAATCCTGTATTTACCCCTGTGGATAAACCTAAAGTATTAATAGATGCCGTTGTTTCTTGGTCTAAAAATAATTTGATATTCTGACTGTTTTCCACAGGCAAAACCGAGCAGGTGGCATATAGCAAGGTACCGCCGGGTTTAAGCATAGTCCATGCTTTTTGCAGTATTTCTTGCTGCAGTAATGCAAGGTTATCAATATCGTCTTTTTGGCGCAGCAACTTAATGTCAGGATGGCGGCGTATGACACCTGTGGCGCTGCAAGGAACGTCTAATAATATGCGATCAAATAAATCACCGTCCCACCATGATTCTGGGTTCTGAGCTTCACCTTGCTTAACGGTTGCGGATAAATTTAGTCGTGCAAGGTTTTCATGTACGCGGACCAAACGGGTTTCGTCGGCGTCTATAGCGGTTACTTGAGCTTGGTTATTACTGGCCTCTAAAATGTGGCAGGTTTTACCACCAGGGGCGCTGCAAGCGTCTAATATTTTTTCATGGGCCAGTGGGGTTAATATTTGAGCAGCTAGCTGAGCCGCTTCGTCTTGTACACTGCAACTTCCGTCGGCAAAGCCAGGTAGGCTATACACATCACAAGGGGTCTCTAAATAAATTGAAGTGAGTGCATACTTTCCTTTTGATGCGCTTATTTCATTGTTATTTAAAGTTAGTAGGTACTCATCTTGTGTTTGCTTGTAAGTGCTAACTCTTAGGCACATTGGGGCTTGAAGGTTGCCTTGTTCGCAGATAGCTTGCCATTGATCAGGGTAGCTTTTCTTGAGCATCTTGATGTACCACTTAGGGTGATCGTAGCGGGTTACATCGCTGTCTTTAAGGCCATTCATTAGTTCTATTTTTTCGCGCTGAAAGCGGCGTAAAATAGCGTTTAAAACCCCTTTATATTTTTCTAATTTAAGTTGTGTGCAAGCTTCAACGGTTTCGTTTATAGCGGCGTGTTCAGATATGTCACTGTGGGCTAATTGATATAGGCCAACCCATAATAAGGCTTGAACTGGACGAGCTTCTTCAGGCAAGGGCTTTTGTAATAAAATTTTGCTTAAGGCGTTAATACTGAAAAAATGACGGCTGCAACCAAAGCACAAATGCTGCAAAAGACCTCTGTCAGTATCGACAACCTTAGGGCTTTGATAAGCCAAAACCCCTGTTAAGCTTTTTTTGTTATCCACAACTTTAAGCATGGATAATGCCGCGATGCCTCGAACGTTAATATCGGTCATTTATTGCTCGCTGGCCAAAACATAGTTTTCTACAAACGGATGTTTGCCATTTAGTAAGTCACTGACCATCATGGGCTTTTTGCCTGGTATGGTCACTTGTTCAAGTACCACTGCGTTTTCTTTGCATGCGATGATAATACCAAGGTTATTAACCGTTAAAACGGTGCCAGGAAGAGCGTGATGTTTTTGTGGGTAAACCTGAGCTTTTAATACTCGAATACGGCTATCACCCAATAAGGTGTAGCACATAGGGGCTGGGTTAAAGGCTTTGATTTTTTGCACAATTAACTCTGCAGATTGATGCCAGTTAATCATGGCTTCATGTTTAGTGAGTTTATGGGCATAGCAGGTTAGAGAGTCGTCTTGAATTTCTTTAAGAACGGGGCCACTTTCAAATTTAGCGATGGTTTGAACAACCGCTTCGCTGCCAATTTGCGCTAGGCGATCATGCAGCGTGCCGCCGGTATCGCTGGGCATGATGGGTGTTTCCACTTTTTGAATCATTGGGCCTGTATCTAAGCCCGCTTCCATTTGCATAACCGTCACACCTGAAACCGTGTCGCCTGCTTCTATAGCTCTTTGAATGGGGGCAGCACCACGCCAGCGCGGCAGTAACGATGCATGACTATTAATGCAGCCATGAGTGGGAATATCTAATACGCTTTGTGGCAATAAAAGCCCATAGGCCACCACGATCATTAGATCTGGCTTAAGTTCAGCTAGTTGGTCTTGATCGCTTTGTTCTTTGAAATTAAGAGGCTGAAAAACATCAATATTATTTTCGATAGCCAGCTGCTTAACAGGACTGGCCATTAGTTTTTTCCCGCGCCCAGCAGGGCGGTCAGGCTGGGTATAAACCCCAACAATGTCCATGTTCGCTTTTAATAATGCTTCGAGGTGAGTAGCGGCGAACCCAGGGGTTCCGGCAAATACGATTCTCAATGGAGATTCCTAATGGTTCATAACAATAAAAGCCACCTTAATTAGGGGTGGCTCATCGGGCGCGCTTAAATTTCAGGCATTAGCCCTTAGCGGCTAACCTGTGCTGTTTTTCTAGCTTTTTACGAATTCGGTCACGTTTTGTATTAGATAAGTAATCAACAAATAATTTCCCATCTAAGTGATCAAGTTCATGTTGAATGCATACAGCCAGCAGGCCTCTAGCTTCTAGCGTGAAAGGCTCGCCATCTTTACCAATCGCATCAATTTTGCAGTGTTCTATACGTTCAATGTCTTCATAAAACCCCGGAACAGAAAGACAACCTTCTTGCATTAGCTCTAGCTCACCTTCTAAAACAGTGACTTTAGGGTTAATAAAAACCATCGGTTCAGACTTGTCTTCACTCACATCAATCACAACAATTTGCTCATGAACATTCACCTGTGTAGCGGCTAAACCGATTCCAGGGGCGTCGTACATGGTATCAAACATGTCTTCAATGATGCGGCGGGTTTCGTCTGTAACTTCAGTAACTTCAGTCGCTTTTTTACGCAATCGAGAGTCAGGAAACTCTAATATTTCTAATATAGCCATAAACTTGTGACGCCCTAGTAGTCATCAGGGTACGAGCCCTGCTAAGATGATATTAATACATTATATAGAATGATGCGGGGGTTGCTATGCAAACTCGCCGTTACCAATAAAAATAAGGGACGATTCATGTTCAAACCCCTGCTTAAACAGATAACCGCCATGACTTTTCTAGCGGTTTGTATGAGCTCTGCTTCTGCTATCGATTTAAAACCCGGCCACCCCGTAGAATATGTTGTGCAAGAAGGGGATACACTTTGGGATCTTTCACAAAAGTACTTAAGTGACGCATGGTTATGGCCAGAAATTTGGCAAATCAATGAGCAAATCGATAATCCACATTTGATCTATCCTGGAGACCTTATTGGGCTGGTTTATAAAGGCAGCGAAGTTAAGGTCTCTGTTAAAAAGCGTTCTGCTGCTGCAAGAGGTGTCGTTAAGCTAACACCAAGTGCACGGATTAGCTCTTTGGCCAACGCCATTCCGCCGATTCCAATGACGGCTATTTCTAGTTTCATGAGTAACAGCCGAATTGTTAAATCTAAGCAATTAAAAACAGCCCCTTATGTGGTTGCAGGTGATGATAGCCGACTCCTAGCAGGTGGCGGTGGTAAGGTTTATGCCCGAGGATTTGGCAAAGCAGAGCCTGAAGTCGGTTATGGTATATTCCGTAAAGGCCAAGTATTTGTAGATCCTGACACCAGTGAAGTGCTTGGTTTAGAAGCTCGCGAAGTAGGAGCTGGATCCGTATCTGCATGGGATGGCGATGTAGCCACCTTATCGCTTTCTAATGCTCGCGAAGAAGTTATGGTTGGGGATAAGTTATTAACATCAGAAGATCGCCAAGTAATTGCCAACTTTATGCCAAGTACACCTCCAGAAGATGCATATGGTCGTATGATTGCGGTATTAGGCGGTGTTACACAAATTGGCCAATACCATGTAGTTGTGATTAACCAAGGTAGTCGAGATGGTGTAGTTGAAGGTAATGTACTCGCTATTTACAAGACGGGTAAAGCCATAATCGATCGAGTAACGCGCGCTAAAGTACGTTTACCATCAGAGCGTGCGGGTTTACTAATGCTGTTCAGAGTATTTGATAAAGTCAGCTACGGATTAGTACTAAAAGCTTTACGCCCATTATCTGTTGGAGATGAGGTGCGCAGCCCAGAGGTTGGATTATAATTCATTCACCTAGATATAAGAATGTTGTATTAAAATAAGCACACTGCCTTATGTATTCTAAAAAGCCTTTCGTTATTCTAGCGAAAGGCTTTTTTTATGATCAGGAATAACGTGTGGTGGGTAATTTAATCACCGACGCTAATATGTAAAAACGCCTCTAAACATACAATCACCTAATCAGTATGCTGGATGCACATTCATGGATGATCAAATTTTAGCATGGGTATGCCTAGCGCTAACGCCTAATGTTGGCCCCAAAACTATTCAAAAACTGCGCGAGCAAAACCTCTCACCCAAGCAAGTTTTTTCATTGTCTCAAGATCAGCTAGAACAGCTAAAGCTTGATAAAAAATCCATTAAACACATCATATCTAATCCATTATATAAACCAGCTAAGGCAGTTGAAGACGCTTTGCAGTGGGCTAGCCATGATCAGCATCACCTAATTACACTTGGGCATGACAGCTACCCCGATCGTTTAAAGCAAATATCCACAGCGCCACCTTTGTTGATGGTGATGGGAGATATTGAGTGTTTATCCTTACCGCAACTTGCCATTGTTGGTAGCCGTTACCCCACAGCATCAGGTCAGTCGCAAGCATTTGAGTTTGCACAATCACTGACCGAACTTGGCTTGGTCATTACCAGCGGCTTAGCCCGAGGCATTGATGGCTTTGCGCATAAGGGGGCACTGCAAGGAGGAGGCAAAACGATAGCGGTGCTAGGCACTGGATTAAATGAGATATATCCAAAGCAACATAAAAGATTAGCAGAAGAGATCGCTCAGCAAGGAGCGGTGATCAGTGAATTCCCTTTGCATGCTAAAGGTTTGCCTGGTCATTTTCCTCGTCGGAACCGTATCGTAAGTGGTTTAAGTCTGGGTACTCTGGTGGTTGAAGCGACGCTGAAAAGTGGCTCGTTAATTACTGCTAGGCAAGCGCTTGAGCAAAACCGGGAAGTGTTTGCCATTCCAGGGCCCATTAGTAACCCACAAAAATCAGGCTGCCACTACTTGATTCGACAAGGGGCCAGCTTAGTAGAGTTTCCAGAACAAATTGTGCAAGAGCTCAGCTATATTTGTGAGCCAGCGGTGACCGTAATAAATAATGAATCATTAAGGCGAGCATTCACTAATGAGCTCCCTGAGTTACCTGTTGAGCAGTTTAAGTTACTTAATAGTATGGATTACGAAGGCATGAACCTAGATGATTTAGTCGGTAAAACCTGCTTATCAGTAGCGGAATTATCGGTGATGCTAATGGACTTAGAATTAAGTGGTTTAATTAGGCAAGAACAAGGAATGTATTGTCGAACTTAAAATCTTAACTTTGGCTACTTGCACCTTTGCATCAGCTCAAGTATTTTGCAGCATTCTGCTGCCATGCTTGGCTGCTAACTTGACCAAAGGTAATGCCCTTCTTTTATGCGCTGGCCAATTTATCAAGCAAAACACGTATTACAAACATCTGGCGTGATTGTTTACCCAACTGAAACAGTATGGGGGCTGGGATGTGATCCTAGCGACAGTGATGCGTTAGAACGAATACTGGCCATTAAGCGCAGAGACGCTTATAAAGGCTTGATTCTTGTTGCGGCTAATATGGATCAATTTGAGTTTTTGTTAGAGGGAATAACAGCAGCACAAAGAGCCGAACTAAATAAGAACTGGCCGGGGCCATTTACATATTTAGTGCCTCATAATGGTAAAGTAAACCCCTTGGTTCATGGCCAATTTGGCACAGTCGCTATTCGGGTAAGCTCACATCCAATGGTTCATGATTTGTGTGAGCAATTTGGTGGGCCAATTGTATCAACATCGGCTAATTATGCAGGCCGGCCCACTGTTAGAAGCGCTGTACAAGCCAGAGTGCTGCTTGGTTCAGAGGTAGATTTCGTATTATCAGGCCCAGTAGGTTTAAGCGCGCCCAGTCGAATTATCGATCTACAGTCAGGCCGTGTTCTAAGAAATTAAAGACAAAGGTTTAACAATGATTAACATTGATGAAGTAAAAAAATACTTATTAGCTCTGCAAGATGATATTTGTCAGCAATTGTCTGATGAAGATGGTGGTGCTCAATTTACAGAAGAAAATTGGGACCGTGGCGAACAGTTAGGTGGCGGGCGCACTCGCGTGATGACTAATGGCACAGTGATTGAAAAAGGTGGGGTAAATTTCAGCCACGTATTTGGCGATAAGCTACCAGCAAGCGCTACCGCTAGCCGCCCGGAATTAGCGGGCCGCAGTTTCCAAGCTATGGGCGTGAGTTTAGTTATTCATCCAACTAATCCTTATGTCCCTACTAGTCACGCAAATGTACGCTTTTTTGTGGCTGAAAAAGAAGGCGAAGAGCCTGTGTGGTGGTTTGGTGGTGGGTTTGATTTAACCCCATATTACCCGTTTGAAGAAGACGTAATTCAATGGCATCAAACATCAAAAGACGCATGTGACCCATTTGGTGAAGACGCTTACCCTAAATACAAAAAATGGTGTGATGATTATTTTTACTTAAAGCATCGTGATGAATCTCGTGGTGTTGGTGGTTTGTTTTTTGATGATTTGAACCAAGAAGGGTTTGATAAAAGTTTCGCGTTTATGCAGAGCGTAGGTGACAACTTTATCAAAGCGTACCGTCCAATTATGGCAAAACGTAAAGACATGGAGTACGGCGAGCAAGAACGCAAATTCCAATGCTACCGTCGTGGTCGTTATGTGGAGTTCAATCTAGTATTTGATCGCGGCACCATATTTGGATTACAAACCGGTGGTCGTACCGAATCTATACTGATGTCTTTGCCGCCTATCGTGCATTGGGATTACAACTGGCAGCCAGAAGAAGGCACTCCAGAAATGAAACTTTATACAGACTTCTTACCTCATAAAGATTGGTTAGGTCTAAATCGTTAATGATATTTTTTGATGAGTTTGGAGACACATAAAAAAGTGACAGATCTATATGCAGTAATGGGTAATCCCATCCATCATAGTAAAAGCCCTGCTATTCATACGCAATTTGCAGAGCAGGCTAAAATGGATCTGGTTTACAGTGCCATGCTGGTGCCACTTGATGGTTTTAACTCGGCAGTAAAAGGCTTTTTTAAGGGGAGCGGTAAAGGCTTAAATATTACCGTACCGTTTAAAGAGGAAGCCTTTAAGCTGGCTGATAACTTAACCCCTCGTGCTCAAACTGCGCAAGCTGTGAATACCCTTAAGCTATTAGAAGATGGCAGTATACTGGGAGATAACACCGACGGCGCAGGTCTGGTTCGCGACCTTACTGTTAATAATCAGGTTCAGCTCGCGGGTAAGCGAGTATTGGTGATTGGTGCAGGTGGTGCAGTGCGTGGTGTACTTCAGCCCATTTTAAATGAAAACCCAGAATCGGTGATAATCGCCAATCGCACGTATTCAAAAGCTGAGGTATTGGCTGGTGAGTTTAGTAAGCTAGGTAATATTTCCGCTTGTGAATTTGGTGGGCTGTCAGGTGAATTTGATGTGATTATTAATGGCACATCAGCCAGTTTAAACGGAGAGCTTCCTCCTATTCCTGAATCCTGTGTGGGCGCATCAACCAGTGTTTACGATATGATGTACAGCAAAGAGCCAACGGCGTTTTTAGCCTGGGCTCAGTCGCTAGGTGCATTAAAATTGATAGACGGACTGGGCATGCTAGTAGAGCAAGCAGCTGTGAGTTTTGATTTATGGCGAGGTATTCACCCGGATAGCGAATCGGTATTAGATGACTTAAAAAGCCAGCTAAAGTAGTGGCTGATGGACCTATATACATTTCAGACTGATTTCAGTACTCACAAAAAAACCAGCAATAGCTGGTTTTTTTCGTTATGGGGAAATATTTAAAATTGTATTAATCTTCTAACTCGTCCCAATAATCATCAAGCTGAAGTTTTTTGCGTTCAAGGTGAGCTTCAATTGCTCGTCGAGCAACAAGCTTAGCCGACTTCTCATCATGCTTACTCACGATAACATTGCCGTTAGTATCAAAATTTACTAACTCACGGCTACCCGTTTTTTCAACAGTTGCTGCTTCCATGATGCGTTCCCTTTCGTGTTTCGCTTATGCAAAACTTATTTTTATTGTTCAGGTACTATCATAATGACAATTTTATAAAAAATATCAACAGGTTAGCGAAGCAAGTGTTTGAATATAGATCAATAAGAGCATCGAAATCGGACAAATGGTACAAAAGTACGAGCTATTCGTCAGAGTCTGGCAAGCGTAGAGTACTAATGCTGTCTTTAATCTTGGCTAGATGCTCATCAAAGTCAGGGCCCTTGCTTTGAGCCACTCCCACTGCAAGGCAGTCTATGACCAGTAGGTGAGCAATTCGAGAGGTCATAGGAGTGAATACATCCGTGTCTTCATTGATGTGAACATAGATGGGTAGATCTGCTAAATTACTTACCGGAGTATTGGGTGGGGATATACTAATAACATGAGCCCCTTGCTGTTTCGCAATGCGCATGGCGTGCAATAAATCTTTGGTTCGACCGCTTTGACTGATAGCGACTACAACATCGTTCTTTTGAAGGGTGACCGCTGACATACTTTGCATATGTGGGTCGCTATAAGCAACCGCACTAAACTGTAAGCGAAAGAACTTATGCATGGCATCCATTGCCACAGCACCAGATGCGCCAAATCCATAAAACTCAACACGCTTAGATTTGATTAAGGCTTCAACCGCATTGGCAATTTGCTGTTCATCTAAATAGTTTCTCACCTTCATGATTTGCGTCACGCTGGTATCAAAAATCTTTTTAACAATATCGCCACTGGTGTCGTCATCGGCAATTTCAAATTGGCCAATACCATGAATACTGGTATTGCTCTGAGCAAGTTGTACCTTGAATGCTTGAAATCCATTCAAGCCAATGGCTCTGCAAAATCGCACAATAGTGGGCTCGCTTACCTGAGCTTCTTGAGCTAGATCCACAATGCGCATATGAATAACCGCTTCAATATTTTCTAATACGTACTTCGCTACCTTAACCTCAGATTTGCGCATGGCAGGTATGGCTTGACGAATTTGAGAAATAAACGTGGATTGGTTGGGCACAGGTAGAAGCTACATTAGGTTTTAAGCAAGTATAGCGCAAAGAATATGGCAATTGATCTAACTTATAGTTGGAAACTCTCATTGATTGAAAAAATAGTAAAACTGACCGGGATTAGGCTGGCCTGAACGCAAAACACTGTATAAATACTCACATAAATGAACAGGGTTTGTTAAACTGCGGGCAATTATTTTTTTGCATTAATACTTGCTACAGCAAGCATGATTATTGAGTCTGAGTTTTTAATATGGACGTAACCGATTTATTAGATGGGCTTAATGCCCCGCAACGAGACGCTGTTGCCGCCCCATTAAGCAATCAGCTTGTGCTCGCTGGAGCGGGTTCCGGTAAAACACGGGTGTTGGTTCATCGCATCGCATGGCTTATGCAAATTGAGCGTATTAGCCCAGGGTCTATCTTAGCCGTTACCTTTACCAATAAAGCGGCCAAAGAAATGCGCAGCCGAGTAGAAGAGCTAACAGGCATCAACTCGCGCCATTTATGGATTGGAACCTTTCACTCCCTTGCGCACCGCTTGTTAAGAACCCATTGGCAACAAGCTAATTTGGCTGAGAATTTTCAAGTGATGGACAGCGATGATCAATTAAGACTGATCAAGCGAATAGTAAAATCCATGAACATTGATGCAGAGACATATCAGCCTAAACAGGCGCAAAGCTACATCAATTCGCAAAAAGATGAAGGCCTGCGACCTCATCATATTCAGCCATACAATGATCAATGGGCACAAACCATGGTGACCATTTATGGTGCCTACGAAGAAGCCTGCCAACGAGCAGGCTTGGTGGATTTTGCCGAGTTATTATTGCGTGCGCATGAGCTTTGGTTAAATAGCCCAGACGTTTTAAAACAGTACCAACATCGATTCCGCAATATTTTAGTAGACGAGTTTCAAGATACCAACGCGGTTCAGTATGCTTGGTTAAGAGTATTAGCCGGCGATATTATTCCTGTTATGGCAGTGGGTGACGATGACCAGTCTATCTATGGCTGGCGTGGGGCGCGCATTGAAAACATACAGCAGTTCAGTAAAGACTTTGCTGGTGCGCAGCAAATTAAACTTGAGCAAAACTATCGATCTACTGCCAACATTCTAAATGCGGCCAATGCCGTGATTGGTAACAACCCATCTCGCTTAGGTAAAAACCTTTGGACAGAAGGGGAAGACGGCGAACAAATCTCTCTTTATTCAGCATTCAATGAACAAGATGAATCGCGTTTTATTTGTGACCAAGTAGAAGAATGGAAAAAACAAAACCCAGATAAAAAATATCAAGATGTGGCTATTCTATATCGCTCTAATGCCCAGTCACGAGTGATTGAAGAATCGTTCATTCGCTCAGGCATGCCATACCGCATATACGGCGGTCAGCGATTTTATGAGCGTTTAGAAATTAAAAATGCGATGGCGTATTTACGCTTAATTCAAAATCGACATGACGATGCCAGTTTAGAGCGTGTAATTAATGTTCCAGCTAGAGCTATCGGTGAAAAAACCGTTGAAACTATTCGTAAATACGCCCGTGAGCACGGCACATCTATGTGGCAAGCACTGGAACAAAGCGTGCGCCAAAAATTGTTAACGCCTCGCGCATTAACTGCATTGGCTAAATTTGAAGTGCTTATCGATGAGCTTGAAGTGTCGTGTCAAAACATAGAGTTACAAGAGCAAGTGGATCATGTGATTCAACACAGTGGCTTGATCGAACACCACATGAAAGAGAAGGGTGAAAAAGCGCAAGCCCGAATTGAAAACTTAGAAGAACTGGTAACAGCTGCTAAAAGCTTTAACCCAGAAGACTTGCAAATAGTTGATGAAAACGGCGAAGCACAAACCGCTGAATACGCATCACCTTTGGCTGCCTTTTTAGATCAAGCAGCACTGGATGCAGGCGCATCGCAAGCAGACGAATTTGAAGACAGCGTGCAAATGATGACATTACACAGCGCAAAAGGTCTGGAATTTCCGTTGGTATTTTTACCGGGCTTAGAAGAAGGCTTGTTTCCACATAAAATGTCAGCCGATGACCCTGTGCGCTTAGAAGAAGAGCGTCGCCTTTGTTATGTGGGCATCACACGAGCCATGGAAAAACTGGTAATTACTCACGCAGAAAGCCGTCGATTACATGGCCAAGAAAACTTTAACTCGCCATCACGATTTGTGCGTGAAATTCCTAATGAATACCTACAAGAAGTGCGATTAAAAGCCACCATCAGCAAGCCCGTGGGTAATTACTTTAGTACTCAAGCCGCCAAGGAAGAAACAGGTTTGAATATTGGCCAACGCGTATGGCATGAAAAGTTTGGTGAAGGTGTTGTTCTAGATCTTGAAGGACAAGGGCCACAAACCCGCGTTCAAGTATCGTTTGATTTTGATGGAACCAAGTGGTTAGTGGCGTCATTCGCCAAGCTTCAGCCTATGGACAACTAAGACTATTTACGTCAGCTATGCTGCCTCAATAGCACTTTAGTATTGTACTAGAGTTTTTGTAGGGTGTTATTAGCACGAAGTGCGTAATGCACCATTTAAATTTTGAATGAATACAGTTAAATTGTTTATAAACCAAAAATAATAAAAGGGAGAAACACAATGAAGTTTAAATTTATCGTTGGGCTGGCCTTAGCCACTCTATTAAGTGCATGTGGTAAAGAACAAACTGCAACAGGCGTTGTTGCTGAACCAGCACAAACTTTTAAATGGAAGCTAGTAACAAGCTGGCCTAAAAACTTTCCAGGTTTAGGTACAGCCCCAGAAAAATTTTCCAAAATGGTTGATGAGATGTCAGCTGGTCGTTTGAAAGTTAAAGTATATGGTGCTGGCCAACTGGTCCCTGCACTAGAAGTATTTGATGCAGTATCCCGTGGTACGGCCGAAATGGGCCACAGCGGTGCGTATTACTGGAAAGGAAAAACGGCTGCGTCGCAGTTTTTTACATCAGTGCCTTTTGGTTTAACCGCGCAAGAAATGAATGGCTGGATTCATTACGGCGGCGGTATGGAAATTTGGCAAGAGTTATACGCACCATTTAATTTAATCCCATTAGCAGGTGGTAACACAGGTGTTCAAATGGGTGGCTGGTTCAATAAAGAAATTAACAGCATCGAAGATCTTAAGGGTTTAAAAATGCGCATTCCTGGTTTAGGCGGTGAAGTATTGGCTCGTGCTGGTGGTACACCCGTAACCTTACCCGGAGCTGAATTATTTACGGCACTGCAAACAGGGGCCATTGATGCAACAGAATGGGTTGGCCCATACAATGATCTAGCATTTGGCTTGCATAAGGCTGCTAAGTTTTACTACTACCCAGGCTGGCATGAGCCGGGTTCTATGATGGAATTCACGGTAAACAAACAAGCTTTTGAATCATTACCAAAAGATTTACAAGCCATTGTAAAAATTGCGACCCGTGCAGTAAACCAAGATATGCTTGATGAATATACCGCTCGTAATAATCACGCCCTTAAAGATCTAGTAGGTAAACATAAGGTGCAATTACGTGCGTATCCTAAAGATGTATTAATGAAACTGCGTGACTTATCAGATCAAGTAGTAAAAGAAGTGTCTGAAACAGATACCATGACCAAAAAGGTATATGAATCTTATAAAGCCTATAAAGATAACGTTCAGGATTACCATATAATCACTGAGCAAGCGTTTTTGAATGCGAGAAACGCTAAGTAATCATTTATGATTATATGACGTGCACCAGCGAACTCTGGTGCACGACTCTATTTAAGAGTCTAAATATTTATATCGATCACGCGTCAAATACATCCACACCCTTGGTTAGAATAAATAAAAGAGCATTGTGAATATGGACGCTAAATTAACTTGGCATGAGCATCCAATTAATCAATCCATTCGATCAGATATGAAAAACCAGAAGCCGTTCGTACTCTGGTTCACAGGATTAAGTTGTTCTGGAAAATCGACCTTGGCAGGTGAGGTTGAGCGCTTACTTACTCAACAAAATAAACATACCTATTTATTAGATGGCGATAATGTTCGCCGTGGCCTGTGTTCAGATTTGGGCTTTAACGATGAAGACCGAGCTGAAAACATCAGACGAATTTCTGAAGTATCAAAGCTGATGTTAGATGCCGGTATGATTGTATTGGCAGCCTTTATATCCCCTAAACAATCTCATCGTATGCTTGCTCGTGAAGTTGCTAAAGATAATACCTTCATTGAAATTTTTGTAGATGCATCTTTAGAGGTATGTGAAAAAAGGGATATCAAAGGCCTATATAAAGAAGCAAGAAGTGGAAAATTAAGCGGTTTTACGGGAATAGGTGCTGAATATGAAGCGCCTTCAAATCCGGATATCCACATACGAACCGAAGGTGGGTCAGTAAAAGAACATGCACTGCAGGTAATGAATTATTTGTACAAGTATGGAGATTTAGAGAGGTAGATAATTTTTCCA
>JAWUVN010000069.1:0-43579 GCA_034112345.1 Bermanella sp.
AGTTCAAAAAATAATTACTTTTTCTTACGCACAATACCTTCACATTGAATTACTTTATAGCCGCGTTCATTTTTCAAAACAGTTACACCTTTAAAGCTTTCTTTTAAGATGGTTTCGTAGTTTAAAAATTCGTTGGCAACGATTAATAGCTTACCACTTAATTTTAAATAATCTTTTACTTGTCTTAAAAATGCATCCGTTACGTTGTAGTTAGTTTTTACACCTTGGTGGAAAGGTGGGTTACTGATGATCCATGTGTAACGCTCTTCCATGTCTGCTTTTTCTAAGCCGTTACTGGCAACGCATTCTGTTAATTCAATTTTATTGTCTTCGATGTTTTTCTGACAGCTTTTCACTGCAAGGTAATCATCGTCTAGCATTTCAATTTCTTCGAATTCACAGTTTTGGCTCACGTAAGCACCGATAACACCAGCACCACAACCAAAATCTAAAACACGTCCCTTTATTTTTCTAGGCAGATTATCTAGTAAAACTTGTGTGCCCTTGTCTATGTGGTCTTGGCTGAATACGCCTGGTAATGCTTTTAGGTTCAAGCCTAATTCATTCTTTTGAGCGGTGTAGTAACTGTCTAGGTTAAATTCTGGCGTAATTTTTGGGTTTACGGCCGCGACGATTGCGCTGTGCTTACCCGTTGTTAGTTTATCTACTTTTTCAAAATCGTCTTTAATACTTTTAGCCAGACTTTTAATGCCGCCTTTGTTTTCGCCAATAAAAAATAACTCGCCACCTTCAGCTAGGCAGTTGCAAGCGTAATCAATGATGTACTTTAAACGAGCTTTGGCTTTAGGCAGGTAAATGTAGATGGTGTTGAATTTAGCGTTTGGCACTTCGGTAACCGATACAGTGCTAAACCCTGATTTTTCATAGGCTGTGTTTACCGCATGGCTGAAGCAAGCGACTGTCCATTCACTTGGAATGTTTGAAGCTAGATCATCTTGTGGCGGGTTAATTAATAAAGCCTGTTCCGGTAAGTCCTGTTGAAGTAATAACTGGCTAGGAAGAGCTAATGACATATAGAGGGTATCCGGAGTTAGGCATTTATAGCGACTGATCGCTTATATATTCATCTGCCGTACGCTTTGTGGCGGCTAGATATGCTGGTTGTCGATTAATAGGCGCATGATACCTGAAGTTGGACAAAAAATAACGGGTGAATTGTAACGGTATTAAACGGCCATTTTGGGGTTTGAAGGAGAGTTGGCTGCATGCTGGTAAGTGAATGTAAGCCCTTTATGTGAATCTGAAACAGAGGTTGAGGTGTGTCATATTGCTCTATGCCTAGTCTGAAGCCTATTTTGAGTATAGGGCGGTACTAGGCATAGCGCGGTATTTAATTAGAACTGGTAAACAGCGTTTACTTGGTAAGATTGAGTAAGGTCTTTGTTTAGGTATTCTAGGCGAACAACAGCCTGTGGATGCAGGCGCAGTTGAGCACCAAAGCCCATTAGTAGGCCGTCATCTCCATTGATGCCGTAGCCAATACGTACCAAGGCTGCTAATTTGTTGTTAATTTCAGGTAACTCTTTCTTCACGACACCAGCAATCCAGATACCGTCGACGTCTTGGCCAGGAAACAGGCTTTCACTTTTAATTATTCCGACTTCAGCTAATATGTCGAAACCTTTCTTGTTGCCATATTCATAGCCTGCAAATAATTGATAACCGGTTGCTTTTAGGTCTGAAGCACCAAAGCTAGAGTAGTCAACACGGTTGTGGCTTAAGCCAAAGCCCGCGTAGAGCTTGCTTGTATCGATGGCAATTTTGTTATCGCTTGCTTGAGCCGTTGGCGCTTCAGCCAAAACAGATCCTGAAAGGACAGTGCTGATTGCTAGGGCGATGATGTGTTTCATTTTATGATCCTTGAATACAATGCTTTGTTTATTTTGGCGGCAGTTTACCAGCTATATAAGCCGCTGCAATATTGCAGCTGATATATATGAGAACGGGTCGCGTAATTTTTGGTGCCTTAGAGTAGGGGATTTGTTTTGCACTGGGGCTTATTAGGTACCGTTAAAAGCAGGTTTTATCTTCGTGATAAAACCTGCTCATAAACCTACCAACTCCGCGGTTAAAGAATCAGCTGTAATGGCTCTTCTTGCATGCTTGAAAACTGCTCTCGTAATATCAATATTTGTTCTGACCAATAGCGGCCGGTATTAAACCAAGGAAAGGCTTGCTTAAATGCGGGGTCATCCCAGCGTTTGGCAAGCCATGCGCTGTAATGCATTAAGCGCATGGTGCGCAGCGTTTCAATTAATGGAATGTCTTGCGAAGGGAAGGGTAAGAACAGTTCATAGCCCTTGGCAATGGCTGCTAGCTGGCCCTGCATTTGATCGCGTTCACCATGCATTAGCATCCAAATATCTTGTATGCGAGGTGCAAGGGCACAATCATCTAAGTCCACCATGTGAGGTAAGTTTTCAGTTTGTGTCGGAGACCATAACAAGTTGCTTGCATGAAGGTCGCCATGGCATAGCTTTAACTTAGGATTGTATTCTTGCCAGCGTTGCTGAATTAAATCTACTAGGTCTGAGCTTAAGGTTGAATAAGCAGGCAGCAAGCTGTCATCTATAAAGTTGTTATCTAATAAAAAGTTTCGACTGTTTACTGCGAATGTTTGAGGGGTGATGGATATTCTGTGTTTCACCTCTAAGCAGTTGGCCACTTGGTGTAGGCGACCTAATAAACGACCCATTTGTTCAAAGTCATCAAGGCTTTCTATTTGGCCACTATAGCCACCCTGCTTAGGAAACAAAGCAAAGTCGAAACCTGCAAAGTGAAATAAGGTTTCGCCATTAATAGTAACCGGCGCTACCACAGGAAGGTCGTCTTCTTTGCATTCAAGAGCAAACATATGCTCTTCTAATATGGCCTCGCGACTCCAGCGTTCTGGCCGATAAAACTTTACGATCAAATCAGGCTTATCTTCAACCCCTACTTGGTAAACACGGTTCTCGTAGCTGTTTAAAGCCAGTTGGTGACCGCTGGTGATCATGCCTTGTGGCACAATAATCGAGTCAATAGCATTAAGTACCGTGTCGGGGGTAAGGTTGTCGTATGCGTGAGACATGATTGATCGCTGCTTATAATAAAGTAGGGGGCAGTTTACTGATTTAGATAACGCGTGGCGAGAAGTGATAGAAATGATTGGGAAAGGGCAGAGTGTTAATTAGCCGAATGTTAGATCGATATTAATTGTGGGCAGGGGTTCTGGCAAGGCAGGCCACGGTGACGCTTTTTGCTCCAGCCTGTTTTAGAGTGAGTGCCGCGCTATGGCAGGTAGCGCCCGTTGTTAATACATCGTCTATTAATAATATGTTTTGATTGGTCAGTGGTGTCTTGTTGGCTTTTTGATTGATGGTAAACGCCCCGTGTAAATTACTTAGCCTTTGTTGTCGATTCAGCTGCTTTTGATTGCTGGAAGATTGCTGGCGGATAAGGATGTCGTTTATGGTAATGCTGTGCGCATGACTTATGTGAATTGCCAGCTCTCTCACAGGGTTGTGTCCTCTTTGTAATAGCCGCTTCCAGTGGTAAGGGACCGGAACCACACTGTCAAAATCGTAATCGGTTGCAGCCATAATTAAAGTATTGATTAAATACTCACAGCCTTTTGCGTGAGCAGATCTTTTATAGGTGCTTATTAGGCTAGTGACCCCATCAGAATAAATGAACGGGCAAATAACTTTATCAAATGCAGGTGGGTGTTTGATGCAGTGGCCGCACATCTCGCTGTGAGAGTTGGGTTCTGCACATCGAGGGCACTGGGTATTTAGCCGGGGCAGTACCCCTGTGCATAACTGGCAGATGGTTTGTGTTGAAGGTTCCAAACAAAACAAGCATTGATTTGTGAATAAGTCATTAGACAAGCTTTTGTATAAGGGCTTAAGAGCCTTAGACAGACTAGAAAATATGGATTTAAGTGTGCGCATGGGATTAGGGTTTTAATGTTTAAGCCAGTTAAAACTATCGCATGTGTTGCGGGGTAGGAGCTATCCGATAAAAGTAGGGGATTAGCGCATAATTAACTTCACTTACTAGGATTGGTTGGATTTTAATCCGTAGTAAACCATTAATCTAAATGTGGTTGACTGATTCCTCTGTTTGGGTAATATACCTCCTATATTGAATTCAACCTGCCTGATACACACTATCAGGCGACTCCAGTGCTAAATATGAGCATAACTGGGGTTATGACCAAAGATTTATAGGTATAGCCATGAGCGCATCAGTAGAACAAGAAGTTCGCCACAATTGGACCCGAGATGAGGTTCAAGCCTTATTTGATAAGCCATATAACGATCTTATGTTTGATGCACAAACTGTTCACCGTGCTCACTTCAATCCTAATGAAGTACAGGTAAGCACACTGCTGTCGATCAAAACCGGTTCTTGCCCAGAAGACTGTAAATACTGCCCGCAGTCAGCCCATTACAACACAGGTCTAGAAAAGCAGCGCTTGATGGAAGTAGAGGCCGTGCTTAAAAAAGCCGCTGAAGCCAAAGCCAAAGGGTCTAGCCGTTTTTGCATGGGTGCTGCTTGGAAAAATCCTAATAAACGCGACATGCCTTATGTATTAGACATGGTAAAAGGTGTGCGTGAGATGGGCCTAGAGACCTGTATGACACTAGGTATGCTAGATGAAGATCAAGCAAGTCAGCTAGCCGATGCAGGATTGGATTATTACAATCACAATCTAGATACTAGTCCAGAATTTTACGACAAAATCATCACCACACGTACATATGGTGATCGCTTAGACACATTGCAAAATGTTCGTGACAGCGGCATGAAAATTTGTTCGGGTGGCATCATTGGTATGGGTGAAAGCCAAAACGATCGAGTGGGTTTGTTAACGCAGTTGGCTAACTTGCCAGTGCAGCCTGAAAGTGTGCCACTTAATATGCTTGTAAAAGTGAAAGGCACACCTATGGAAAATGTAGCCGATCTAGATCATATTGATTTTGTTCGCTGTATTGCTGTAGCCCGAATCTTAATGCCTAAATCACATGTACGTTTATCTGCTGGCCGCGAATCCATGTCAGATGAAATGCAAGCTATGTGTTTCTTAGCGGGTGCTAACTCTATTTTCTACGGCGAATGTTTATTAACCACGCCAAACCCTGAAACACATGCAGACATGAAATTGTTTGCACGTTTAGGTATCAAGCCTGAACAAGCGATTGTTAAGCGTAACGATAACGAACAAGAAGATGCTTTGTCTAAGCAGCTTCAAAAAAATGATGAAAGCCAGCCGTTTTACGACGCCAGCGTCTAAACATTTTTATCCATAATTTAGGATTGGGTGAGCGTATTACTGTAATGGTCAATACGTTCACCATCTCATCTTTTTATCATGCCATTTGATTTAGCCAACGATCTAAATTTACGCCGCGATCAAAATCTGTTTCGTGCAACCCATGTTGCACAAAGCCCACAAGGGCCTGAAATGGATGTTGACGGTAAACGCTATTTGACGTTTTGCAGTAATGATTATTTAGGTCTAGCCAATAACCCAAAAATTATTGAATCGTTTCAAGTTGCAGCAGCTCAGTACGGTGTGGGCAGTGGCGCTGCACATTTAGTAAATGGTCATACACAGTGTCATGAAAATCTTGAACACGCATTGGCCAAGTTTACTGGCAGAGACAAAGCCTTATTATTCAGTACCGGCTATATGGCCAACATGGGGGTGATTGCATCTCTGTTGTCAAAACAAGATGCTGTGTTTGAAGACAAATGGAATCATGCGTCTTTATTAGATGGTGGCTTGTTAAGCGGTTCTCGTTTTCAGCGTTATCATCACAATGATATGGAGAGCTTAGAAAGCAAATTGGAAAAATCCAGTGCGCGCAGAAAGCTTGTGGTAACAGATGGTGTATTCAGCATGGATGGTGATAAAGCGGATTTACAATCCTTGTCTAGTATTGCAAAAAAACACGATGCTTGGTTAATGGTAGACGACGCCCATGGCTTAGCAGCTTTGGGTAAAACAGGCGCTGGTTTATGTGAAGAGCAAGGTGTCGATCAAAACCAAGCACAGGTATTAGTGGGTACATTAGGAAAAGGCTTTGGCACAGCTGGCGCATTTGTGGCTGGCAGTACTGAATTAATAGAATACCTAACTAACTTTGCGCGACCGTATATTTATACAACAGCTATGCCTGCAGCCATCGCAGCGGCCACCTTAACAAGCCTGGATATTATTCAGAATGAACCAGAGCATCGTGACCATTTAAATGAGCTGATTCAGTTTTTTAGAAAAGAAGCTTTGGCATTAGGGTTTAATTTAATGGATTCAGATACCGCTATTCAGCCGTTGCTGGTGGGTGATGCTGAAACCGCATTGTTAATAAGCAATGCATTAAAAAAAGCGGGTTTATTGGTTACTGCAATTCGTCCGCCAACTGTGCCGCAAGGTACTTCCCGTTTACGCATAACGTTATCAGCGGCTCATACTTTTCAGCATATTGAGCAATTGTTATCGGCACTGGCCGTTATAATGAAACAATACCCATCACATAATCAATCGGAGTCTCACTCATGACCTTAGCTTTGCATTCATGGGGTGATAAAACGAACTCTAAAGAATTACCTGTGATTTTTTGCATCCATGGCTGGGCCAGTAATGCTCAGGTATTTCAGCCGTTAGCTGAATTGTTCAGTGAGCACTTTCATCTTGTAGCGGTTGATTTACCTGGATTTGGTGACAGTAAAAGTAATAACCCAGATGCGGATTACGATATTAATTCCTTGGTACCGGCCTTGTTAGATGCAGCACCAAAAGGCGCTACTTGGTTAGGTTGGTCATTAGGCGGTATGTTAGCCGTTCAAGCAGCAGCTCGTGCGCCAGAAGAAGTGACTAAAGTGATGACCATTTGCAGTAATGCAAAATTTATCGCTGAAAAAAAATGGAAGCAAGGGGTGCCTTCACCCTTGTTTAATGGGTTTATGGAATCCATTGATGACGTTAAAATCACATTAAGACGTTTTGCTGCGTTAACCGTAGTAGGAGAGCAAAAAGATATGCTTCTGCATTTAAAGTGGTTGCAGCAACATACTCAATCCCAAACAACTAAAAGCAGTGTGTTAAAAGCATCATTAAGTTTATTGGCTGCTATTGATAATCGTAAAATCTTAGGCTTGTTACCGCAGCCATGCTTACACATGCTGGCTACCGATGATGCCATTGTTCCTAATAAATTAAGCCAAGCATTGAATGATCTTAATCCAATGCATTTGGTGAGCTTTGTACCTAATGGTAGTCATGCGTGTTTGGTGACACAGCCGCAATCGGTTGCTAACGGTATCCTAACTTTTATGAAGGCCAGTAAATAAATGACGCCACATGTTGAAAAACAATATGTAGCCGAAAGCTTTGGTAAGGCAGCTTCTGATTATGATGAATACGCACGTATACAGCATCGCATTGCCCATGACTTAATTTCACGCTGCCCAGCTGAATCAAAGCAGCAGGTTTTAGATTTGGGTTGTGGCACAGGGTATTGCTTGCCATTGCTTGCTAAGAAATATGATAACGCCAAAATTACAGGGTCTGACCTTGCACAAGGAATGCTGGACCATGCTAGGGTGCACTTTCCTGACTTCGAATACAAACAAGCCGACGCTGAAAACCTGCCGTTTGATGATGCTAAGTACGATTTAATATTTTCTAACTTTGCAGTGCAATGGTGCGATAATTTTTCGAAGGTGCTATCAGAAGCATTCCGTTGCTTGAAGCCGGGTGGTCATTTGGTACTAAGTACACTGGCAGATGGGACATTAAATGAATTAAAGCAAGCGTGGGCACAAGCGGATCAGTTTCAGCATGTGAATGATTTTGAGCAGAGCGATTATTTAAAGATCTGTGTACAGAAAAGTGAATTTAATGCAGAAGCCGTTGTAGTGAATACCGAATTTCATTATTACGCCACTGTACGTGAATTAACGGATTCATTAAAAAGAATCGGGGCGCACAATATTACCCAGGGGCGAGCCAAATCATTAACTAGCCCTGGTACCATTAAAAAATTCACTAAGGCGTTGGAAGGCTTTCGAACTGAACAAGGTTTACCCGCCAGTTATGAAGTATTTACCTGTGTATTACACAAGCCGCCCGTAACCGAATAGGACATTTACAATGAAACAAAAATACTTTGTGGCAGGCACCGATACCGACGCCGGTAAAACATTAATTTCAGCGGCCTTGTTATATAAGGCAAAACAAGCTGGTATGACCACTGTAGGATTAAAGCCCGTAGCTGCGGGTTGTGAAGAAACACCTGATGGTTTACGTAATGACGATGCATTAAAGTTAATTGAGCAAAGTACCGAAGCGCTTCCATACGAACAGGTAAACCCCATTGCGTTTGCAGCGCCTATCGCCCCCCATATAGCAGGCCAGTTACTAAGGCGACCGTTAAGTGCTGGGCGTATAGTAGGTTTGCTGCGTGGTGTATTGATGATTAACCGCGCACAGTTCACCTTGGTAGAAGGAGCCGGTGGCTATCGAGTACCGTTAAATCCAAAAGAAACGTTAGCGGATGTCACCAAAGAGCTTAAATTGCCCGTTATATTAGTTGTTGGTATGAAGTTGGGTTGTTTGAATCATGCATTACTGACTGTTGAATCCATTCAGCGTGATGGATTAAAGTTAGCTGGTTGGGTTGCAAACAGAATAGATGGCGATATGGCTGTGTATGAAGAAAATGTTGAAACATTACACGCTATGATTCACGCACCATGTTTGGGTGAAGTGCCTTTTTTGAGTGACGCAACGGCTGAAAATGCCGCTGAATATCTCTCTCTTCCAGATACTACTAACCCTGTCTAAGCAGGATTAGTCGCTGTATTTTAACGCTGTCTTCTTCGATAAATTAAGTACCCAAAAATACTTAATACGAGTGTCATAACCAGCGTAATCACAATTAAAATATCTCGTTTAAAGCGCCCAGTAATGGGCGTAATCATGTTCCATTTATGTAAAAAACCAAAGCTGTAGCGTTCAAGTCGAGCGGTTAAATCACTTTGATCCACTAATATATGAGTGGCAGGATCAATAAATATTAGATTGCCCTGTGTATCGCTTATCTTCCATACAGGCAGTCGCTTATTTCTAAAATCATAATCAGGGCCAAAGTGCGTCACCAATTGCATGTGTAAGTCTTGGCTATTCAGTAATTTCTCTGATTGTAATTGAACCAATTTTTTGTCGTTATATTCATCTAAGTATTGATGGTTGCCATCTAAGTAAAATGATTTAGATTCTTTTGCCATACCTTTAAAGCGCTGTTCTCGGGTGTTTGTGTTGCTGGTTTGTTTAGAGCGACCACTAACACGGTAGCTGGCGATATTTGTATCCGGTTCCATTTTTGAATCGTTTTTAACAGGTATGCTAACCAGGTTGATTTGTTGAATGATTAGGTTCTCAAAGTCTTTTTCTAGAGTGATATTTTCCCACGATTTGAGATCAAGGCTTTGAGTTAAGCGTGCACCATATTCATCGCTGGCTATGCTTGAATACAATAGGTGGTAAATCCCACTGACTGAAAATAATATTAAAGGCAGCGTCACCACATAGGCCAGACGTCTGTGCCAGCGGCGGCTAGATTGTTGCAGCTTAGATTTTCTTCTGATTAGGAATATAAAGCCTAATCCAGTTAAAGCCATGATGGTAATGATACTCACAAGAACAGTAATTAAGGCGAGCCTTGCGAACTCATAGTCATTAAGCCAATCAAAGCTATGGAAGTTTTTAAAAACAAATCGAAGAGTGCGCTTCCAATCATTATTGATCCCCGCCAACGCCATTGTTTCGGTGTGAATGAATACGGATAGATTATCTTGAGTATCAAAATTAATTTTATATACAGGCAGTAATCGGTTTATAGGTGAGTACTCGTTATCAAATTTTGTTTTAAATTCGATATTTTTAACCGCAGGCGTTTCTCCTAAATAATAGTGTGCTAACCAGATGGCTTGTTCTGAATCGTGGTTGAGTAATTCACTTGAATTGTTAAGTGAAAAGTATCGCCTTGGTTCTTGTTCGTGTTCAGTCACTTGAAAGAGGATTTGATCCTTATAAGGAATGAACTTTGCTATTTTTGCATTTTTTAATTGGTGATTGTTTACAATACTGGCGGTATTTAATGTGATGCCATTTTGCAGTGCCATTTTTGGTGGGAATCTTTTTTGGGCTTGAGGGCCTGTCCATGCCATTAACGGATGAGATAATGCTGACAGTGTGTAAATTACAACAGCAATTAATGCTGGCCACATAACAAGCAGGTGCCACTTTTTTATAAACTTAATATTCAGCATAGGTTGATGACCATCACTTACGATACAAAAATATAAAGGCCTTTTTACAAAGGCCGTGATTTATGATTGACGCTACTCGCGTTAGAGGCTTACTCGAATACCTGCAAATAACGACAGTGGTTGTCCTGGTCGATACTGAATATCATCTTTGCCCACTTGATTTGATGTATAAGTGCTATAGCGTTTGTCGGTAATATTTTGAATTCGACCGTATACTTCAAGCGTTGAATTAATTGTATAGCGAGATCGTAAGTTTAATAAATCATGGCCCTCGTAAGTACTGGTATTGGTCTCATCCACAAAGTATTCGCCAACGTGTTCAAGTTCTAATTCGGCCATGAAACCCTCTATTGATACAGGCTCGTAACGCAGTGCAATATTGCCAAGTGTTTCAGGCGCCTTACCAACGGTATTTCCATTAAAGTTAATTTCCTGATCTTGTGGGTTGCAAGAATAGCAATAATACACATAAGAAAATTCACCGTAAGTTTGTTCGCTGTAACTTAAAGATGAATGGAAACTAAAGTCAGTTGATAGCGCGCCTTGTAACCCCAATTCAATTCCCTTGTGTTTGGTTTCTCCTGCATTTAAAGAAGTACGGCCTGTATCACTGGTAATAGCAGTAACAATGTCATCTGATTTTTCCATGTAATAAATGGCTAGATCATAGCTGATGTTAATTGGGGTTAAACCGCGAAATCCCATTTCAATACTGTCTGTTTTGACTGGTTTAAGGTTTGTTGTTTCAGCGCTAGTTCCAGATCGAAATAATGTACTCACAGAGGGTGCTCGAAAAGCATGACGATAATTACTGTAAATATTATGTAGATCGTTTAGTGCAACTACCACACCTAATTTAGGGCTTAAATGCTCGTATTCAATGGTTTGTGAATCGGGTCTAAGGTGTGATGAATCAATCGCTGTATTTAGATTGTCTTGATATTTCACTGTAAATCGATCGTATCTTAAACCTGTATTTAAAATAATATTAGAGGCGATCTTGTGTTCGTATTGGATGTAAGGGCTGATGCTTGTTTGATCCGCTTCGAATTGATAATTTAAATCTCCTGTTCTTGTAAAACTTGTATAAATATCATCAGCGTTTTTCTCTACCGTTACATCGTATTCAGTATAAGTAGACGGTGTATGGTCTATATCAATCCCTGTAATTAATTGGCTATTAGTTGATAGATTGTATCTGTATTTTGTTAACAGGCCAAAAGATTCAAATTCAGTTTCTCGGTCATTTGCATCATAGGTGACCATCCAGCTGGGCATCATATTTGACTGGTTTTTTCTGTAAAACGGTGTCACTGAAAGTAGTGAATCTGAATTAGGCTGGTAATTAAATTCACTGGCAATGCGCAGGGCTAAAATATCTCTACTGCCAACATCACCGGCGTATTCATTTCTTTCAATGTTATTTTTAAAGTCATCGTATTCCAAGCCGGATACGCCGCTTTGCTCAACGTCTGTCAGTGATAGAGTCGTTTTACTGGTTAAGCCGTTGGCCCATTCATAGTTAAAGCGTGAATTAACACTGGTGCGAACATAATCCGCATCATCTCTGAAGCTATCATTTTCGGTGTGGTTCACACTAAGGCTCATACCAGAGTTTGATGTGGTCGGAGCACCAGCGGATACTAAAATACGCTGCCAACCATTACTGCCAAACTCGGTATCAACATTCGCTTTAGCTTGGTCAGGAATACCCGCGCTGATACTGTTGATGACACCTCCAATGGCATCGCTTCCATATAAAGCAGAACCAGGGCCTTTGGTGACTTCAAGGCGCTTACTTTGTGGAATGTTTACTTCGTATAAGCCATTGTGGTTAAAGAACCCGGTAGGGCGAGTGGGTACACCATCTTCTAAAAATAAGTACACGCCGCTTGTTGTGATGGGTTGGCGGATAGCCGTCATATGGCCTTCGCCACCTAGGTTGTTAATGTATACACCCGCTGTCCGGTTTAGGATTTCACTTGGGTGAGAAGGGGATACATTAAGAATGTCATTTTGTGTGAGTACACTAATCGATTCCGCTAGTTCGTTAATAGAACGGGCTTCTTTAGTTGAAGTAACGACTACCTTGTCTAATTCAGTCTCTTGCAATGGTGTCGCATAAGTATTTAAAGATAAGAGAGATAAAATTAAGGCTGTGCTGCCAACAGACAAAAGCCAGAATGAACGAGATAACATAGAGAGCTCCCAAAAAAGAGCCTTATTATAATTGCTAATGGTTTAAATGTAGCTGTGACATATTGTCGCACCCATTTTTTGCAGCCAAGAATACAGGGGGGTTGATCGTGTAAAAATCCATGCTCTTGTAATTATGCTAAGCCGACCCATATAGTGATTAACCCAATGCGCGTTTCAAAGAATGTGTGTTTTTAGTGCAACTTGTATTTTGATAAATATCGTACAAGTATGAAATAAATGTCATTAAGAGAGTGCCCATGCATCTAGTATGTTTGAAATGTTTAGCCGTGAATGCCGTGCCCGAGCAACGTTTATCAGAGCAGCCAAAGTGTGGTAAGTGTCAGTCATTACTATTAAATAAAGGGGTGGCGGATGTAAATGCCCAACAATTTCAAAAGCTGATAGCCCGTTCTGAGTTACCGGTTGTTGTGGACTTTTGGGCACCTTGGTGTGGCCCTTGTAAAGTAATGGGCCCTGTCTTCTCACAAGTGGCCAGTGCCAATGCGACCAAGGCGGTATTCATTAAAGTGAATACCGAAGATCAGCAGCAATTGGCGGCGCAATTTGGTATTCGCAGTATTCCAACCTTAAAAATATTCAAACAAGGCAAGGTTTCGGCTGATGTGGCGGGGGCATTACCGCAAGCGCAATTACAATCTTGGGTATCTCAGAATTTATAAATAGCGTAGATTGGTCAATAAGCGCCAGATTGTGACTTTTTCTATACATGGTGCTTTATATATAACTTGAGGTTATTTGAGGTGCCACTCTCATAATGATGCAAAATCGACCTAGGATGTCATTTAGTGGCATATTTTGTCGGTTTTGACCTAGTGAATCACTCTTAGGAAGTACTTAAAACCCAGTAAAAAGCATTATTCTACAATTCGCTTTAATTGCACTTAATAATTAAAAAGAATTAATTAAAATGACTAAAATTCAACGATTTACGTTAATCATCTTATGTAGCCTTTCGTGGGCCGCTTCAGCAAACACGGCCTTGTACCAACATACTCAAGCGGTGGGTCAATCTATGTCTGCTTTATATATGCAGGGCTTGTCAGAAGGGAATGTAAAATACGAAAGAGATCTTGAATTTTATAAGCAAAAGGCCAATGAAGCACTCGCTGATTATGTGCGTCAGGATCCTGCTAATGGGGCAGAGCTATCCAAGTTATGGGGAGATTTAAAAGACAATATTCAAGCCACATACACCGATGAGTTTGGTTGGCATATCGACGCAACTATTCGACGTGATTTTAGAAGCTACCTTTCTAGCATATATCAGCAGTCCTTAAATCAACTCACACCAACTTCATCGGTTTCTGATCAATACCAGTTTGCACTTGTTCAGATGGAATCTGTTGTTGCGCGTTTTTTTGATATATCCAGTACGCATAACGGCCCATATTCATTAAGCAATACAGATTTTATTAAGCTTAATCCTGAGGTGGTTAGTCGAGAGTTCAAGCAATCCCTTGATAAATTAGCGAAGTTGGCAGGGAAAGGCGCCACAGCTAAGGATTTAAGTTCGGCTAAATTTAAATGGAAATTCATAGAAAAGAGCGTGGTGAATTATAGTGGTCAAAGTGCTTATTTTTTGGTGTATGCCACTAAGAATAAAATTCAAAAAGCATTAAACACGGGGCAAACGTTACTAAGCCATAATAACCAGTAGTGACTACGGTTATGCTGAGCAGGAATAATAATGGCATCATTACCACCTAATGCGCCAAATTAGATTGTTCTGTCCTAAATAGACGTGAAATTCATCATTTGTGTCTATTTATTTTGCTTTAATATTGGTTATTATTTAGGTATCCGTCATCCAAATAAAAATTAAAAGAGGGATTCTTATGTTTACCAACATACGTGCAGGGCTATTACTGGCGTTGTGTGTTCTTAGTTTTCAAAGTACAGCTTCATCAGATTTAGGCAGGCATGTATTGGCTGTTAGCCAGTCGATGTCAGCATTTTATATGTACAGCTTAAGCGAAGGTGATAAGCGTTATCAAGATGAATACCAAGAACACTTTGATGACGCACAATCTCATTTAGCGTCTTTTCAATCTCAAGATGCCGTAGTGGCTAATGAACTTCAGGTGCACTGGGATAAGCTAAGGCCCGAACTTAAATACGAGTACATAGATGGTGCTGGATTCATTATTCCTGTAACGGTTCGTAATCAGTTTCGTAATTATTTAGGCAATGCATTTAGCAAGTACCTAAATGCGTCATCGAACGAACAATCAAGCACAAGAAACCTCGCTCAAATGGCTTTAAGTGTAGAAGTGATGAGTGCTCGATTCTTTGATGTATCCAGTGCTTTATATGGAACTATGTCTATTTCTAATACAGATAATATGCTCGATCCTGTTAAAATGTCTAAAAAATTAAATTACAGTTTTGACCAAGTTCAAAAATCAACAATGAACGAAAAGGTTAAGCGCACTATGCGTTTAGTTCAAACTAAATGGCGATTCATTGAAGACAGTGTTATAAATTACAAAGACGAAGCGGCATATTTATTGGTGTATTATAATAAGAGCCAAATCCATAAGTTATTAAATAAAAGTCAGAGGCTGCTAGCGGGGGCTTAACCTAGTACTAAAAAGTAAATCGAAAAGGTGACCATGTGGTCACCTTTTTTGTTTCTAGGTCTTAATTATCCATTCTTTCACTGTTCTGGTGAATGCTAAGTTATATCTGTTGAATCGTTCTAATCGCCTGAAATACTAGAATTAACTGCTAAACTAATTTTAAATTACGTTAAAATTCAGGATTATATTAGTAATGGTATTACAATTTTCTAGCATGCCGATGACCCGAAAGTTAATTTTAGTGTTAGTGGTCATGGGGTTGTTCCCAGCGATTATCGTTGGTCTGATCGCCAATTATGAAGCGGCATCACTCCTAGAAGAAGAAGCCATTAACAACTTAACAGCGGTTAGAGAAAGTAGAAAAAGCGGTATCGAGCGCTACTTAAATCGCATTAATGATCAAGTCACCATTATGGCTGGGCAGCAGAATATTATTTCTGCCATGAAGGACTTTAGTCGAGATTTCAACCGGTACACAGATGAATCATCAGCATTCAATTTAACTTCTGCAAGAAAGTCCGTTGGTAATTACTATCAAGAGCAATTTGGTAAAGAGTTTAAAAATCAAAACAAAAAATCGGCTAATACAGATGCTGTTTTACGCTCGCTTTCTCCTAGAACATTAGCGCTTCAAAATGATTACATTAGTGAAAATCAGTACCCCTTGGGTTCAAAAGATACACTTGATTCAGCAAATGGACACGAAAATTATCATACAAGCCATGCGCGCTATCACCCTGAAATAAGAGCGTTTTTACAAAGATTTTCATATTACGATATTTTTCTTGTTGATATAAAGTCTGGGAATATTGTTTACAGCGTTTTCAAAGAGCTTGATTTTGCAACCTCATTAATAAATGGCCCCTATTCAGATACAAATTTTGCAGAAGCATTTACTCGTGCAGCATCGGCTTTAAAAAAAGGAGAATCTTACCTAAGCGATTACAAATTGTATTACCCATCCTATGAAGCCCCTGCCAGTTTTATCTCAAGCCCGATTTATGACGGAAATAAAAAAATAGGCGTATTGGTTTTTCAAATGCCAATGGCTGAAATTAATAACATCATGGCAGAGCGCTCAGGAATGGGCGAAACCGGTGAGGCGTATTTAGTTGGGCCGGATAAATTAATGCGATCAGATTCTTTTTTAGACCCAGTTACTCACTCTGTTATTGAATCATTTCGCCACCCAGAAATAGGTATGGTTGATACCATTGCAGTTGATCAGGCCATTGCAGGTAAAACACACGCTGAAATTGTCACAGATTATAATGGGCATCCAGTATTCAGTGCTTATACCCCAATCACGGTACTGGGTTTAAAGTGGGCATTACTGGCTGAAATTGATGTGGCCGAAGCACTTGCTCCGGTTAATACATTGCAATCCATCATGATTATAGTGGTGGTGATCGGCTTGTTTATTATGGCTGGGGCAGCGTTATTTTTAGGGCGGATTTTAGCGGCACCTATTTCTCAACTTTCAAATACAGTTAAAAATATCACCTCAACAGGTGACTTCTCAATCAGAGTAAAAAATACCAATAAAGATGAAGTGGGTCAGGCGGCTGCGGGATTAAATGAGTTGCTGGGTTCGTTGGGCAGTTGCTTTGGTGAAGCCAATCATGTGTTAACAGGGGTGTCTGAAAATGATCTTAGCCGGCGCTTAGAGAAAAATTATAATGGTGATATGAAAACCCTAGCGAATGGTATGAACAGCACCATTGACCAACTTAATCAAATGCAAAAAGATCAAAATACACAAACTAAAAAAATAGAAAAAAGCGCATTGGAATCTCAGAGGTTAATGAAGCTTGCACAAGACGAAGCCATTATTTATGGTCGTATTAAACAAGCATTAGACGCATGTTCTACCAATATTATGATCGCTGACGAAGGCAATAATATTGCGTATATGAATGACTCTGTGATTGAAATGATGCGTAATGCAGAGTCTGATATCAAGCAAGACTTACCCAGGTTTGACGTCGACGCACTCATGAACACTAATATCGATGTGTTCCATAAAAACCCGGCACATCAGCAAGCCATGCTGTCGGAGTTAAAGGGCACTTATCAAGCCACTATCTTGGTAGGCGGCAGAACATTCAATCTTATAGCTAATCCAATCAACGATAAAGAAAATGTCAGAATTGGTACGGTTGTCGAATGGAATGACATTACGCTTGAGTTAAAGCGCCAGCAAAGTGAAGAGAAAATATCTAATGAAAATGCACGAATAAAGCAAGCGTTGGATGCCTGTAGTACCAGTGTGATGATTGGTGATGCGGATAATGAAATCATATACGTAAATGAAGCGGTGTCGGATATGATGAGAAACGTAGAGTCAGACCTTAAAAAAGCCCTGCCTAATTTTGATGCCAATAATATCCTAGGTCAAAATATCGATATCTATCATCAAAACCCTAGCCATCAAAAGGGCTTGCTGGAGAAACTGAGCTCTACTTATAAAACTGAAATTGAAGTCAGTGGAAGAACATTTGTTCTCATTGCCAACCCTATTTATGGTGACGACGGTAATCGACTGGGAACGGTGGTTGAATGGTCGGATCGCACACAAGAAGTTAAAGCCGAAAACGAAGTTAATACAATGATAGAAGCCGCAGGTAAGGGTGATTACAGTGTGCGCATGAATATGGAAGATAAAGAAGGCTTTTTCCAAAAAATAGCGTTTGGTTTGAATCAACTGGTAGAAACAACAGATATTGCCATTAACGATGTGGTGCGAGTACTCAGTGCATTATCGGTGGGCGATTTAACGCAAAAAATTGAAGGGCATTATGAAGGCTCGTTCGGGCGATTAAAAGATGACACTAATCAAACTGTTGATAAGTTAACGGCAGTAATAGGAGAGGTATTATCTTCATCGGCCTCGGTACACACAGGGGCAGATGAGTTAGCGCAAGGCAATGCGAATTTAAGTCAGCGAACAGAAGAGCAAGCATCTAGTTTAGAAGAGACCGCTTCAAGTATGGAAGAAATGACCGCAAACGTGAAGCAAAGTGAAGAAGGGGCAAAAGAAGCAGCTGGACTGGCATCTGAAGCGCAGGTAAAGGCAGAACAAGGTGGTGCAGTGGTAACTCGAGCGGTGACAGCGATGGAGGCCATTAATGAATCTAGCAAACAGATAGCTGACATTATTGGTGTAATTGATGAAATAGCATTTCAAACCAACTTATTGGCCCTTAATGCAGCCGTAGAGGCCGCCAGAGCAGGCGAACAGGGTAAGGGCTTTGCGGTGGTGGCAGGCGAAGTAAGAAACCTAGCTCAGCGAAGTGCAGGGGCAGCAAAAGAGATCAAAGACCTTATTCGCGATAGTGTTGAGAAAGTAGAAGACGGAGCATCACTTGTGAATGAATCGGGTGGCACACTTCAAGATATCGTAGAGGCCGTTAACAAGGTGTTGTCGATGGTTGAAGGGATTGCAGAAGGTGCCGTTGAGCAAACATCAGGCATTAATCAGGTGAATGTAGCTGTATCGCAAATGGACAGCATGACTCAGCAAAATGCAGCCTTGGTTGAAGAGGCGGCAGCGGCCAGCGAAGCCATGGCTGAGCAAGCGCAAAAAATGCAAAGTGTATTAGGGTTCTTTAAGACAGGCTCGTAGTGAAGCAACGCTATTATTGAAATGTTGAGGCCGCTTAATTGAAAAATTAAGCGGTTTTTTATGCCTAAGAGCTCTTTATTAAAACCGTTTTGACAGTATTCAATGCAGTGAGCCTGGGATCCCGCCCCATAAAAGCAAAAACCCGCTTAACGATTAAATTAAGCGGGTTTTTTATGTTTGGTGGCTACACCGGGATTCGAACCTGGGACCCCATCATTATGAGTGATGTGCTCTAACCAACTGAGCTATGTAGCCAAAAGCGGCGCGCATTATTGCCATTTAGTCAGGGTGTGTCAAGTGAATATCTGCAAAATTATCAATGACTTAGCAATATAACTCTTTAAAGTATAGAAAGTGTTCAATTCAGATCTAGATCACCTATTTTATGCGGCTTGTGTATGGGTAGTCAGTGGGTGTATGGGTTTTGAAGTGTGATAAGTACTGCCTTGTTTAATATGGATATAAGTATCTTGTCTGGCATGCTTGTTACTTGATCAATTTTACGGTTAGGTAGTATTTTTACTTTTAATAATAAAAACATTCTAATACCAGTGGGCTTTTCTACCACTGGCAGCGAGATACTATGAAAAAATTATCCATTGTAAGTGCTGTCTTTGCGTTTATCGCTATAGGCTTTTTAACTATTGCTGATCATTATAAATTTGAAATTTACAAGGCCGCGATTGGATTCGAATCAGGGTTGTCAGGATTGTCAGAAAAATTCGTTGAGATTAACATTGGTACTATTTCTTATTATGAAAACCAGCAACCTATTTCCAAGCCAAGTGTTTTATTGGTGCATGGGTTTGGCGCGTACAAAGAAAACTGGCTGCGATTTGCTAGAGCGTTTAAGGATGAATTTCATGTGGTGGTAATTGATTTGCCAGGGCATGGTAAAAGTGTGCAGTCCATGGACCTAACTTACAATTTAACGAATCAAGTTGAATGGCTGAATGAATTTACCCAAAAAATTGGTTTAGATACATTTCACATGGCAGGAAATTCTATGGGTGGCGCGATCACCGTCAGTTTTGCTAGCTTGTATCCAGATAAAGTACTAACCGCCACACTCATTAACCCTGCAGGTGTAATCGACTATCGAGCGGTGATGCAAGATTATTTAGATCGAGGTGAGAATCCTTTAGTGGTTAAGCAGCTGTCTGATTTTTCTGGATTAATGGATTTCGCATTAGAAAAAAAACCGTTTATGCCTTGGCCCATCACTGAGGTGAGTGCATTACGAGCGATAGCGTTGAAAGATGTGCATGAAAAATTGTGGCTAGATATTAAGACCGGATTATACCGCGACTTTAAAAGCAAGCTGATCAGTATTAAGGCGCCAACACTGGTGCAGTGGGGGAAAATGGATCGAGTGATCAACTTTAAAAATATTTTTGTGTTTGAAAAATTAATTTTCAATGTGAGCGCCCATGTATGGGAGGGTGTTGGGCATGCTCCTATGATTGAAATACCGCAACAATCAGCTGAGCTAATGATTAATCATATTTCAAAAAATATAAAATAAAGTTTTATCTACTATAAATTGTGAGCAGATATACACAATTTATAGGTTAAGCGAGGATACAATAGGTTTTACTGGTAGTATGTACTTACAATTAAAATAAAAAACCAATGTTAACAACAGATTAAGTAGTAGGTTGTAAGTGAAAGAGTTGTCAAATAGTGAGTACAGCCGAGAGGCATTGCAACGCATGGTTCGCAGCGTAACCTTTTTTAAAGATATTGTTAAGTTGGATGAAAGCCAATTTGAATTGATTTTAAGTGTGTGTGGATTCTTCCAAGCGTCAGCTGATGAAATAGTCCTTAGGAAAGGAGATAAGGCACATACTTTGTACTTCTTACTAAAGGGGCAGATGGCCGTAATATCTGGTGATGATCAAAATTTAAATATCATTAATCCGGGTGAGGTGTTTGGTACCTTGTCAATGGTAACTGGCCGGGCTAGGACTGCCACTGTAAGAGCTGAAAGTAATGTCATTTTGTTGGGTGTTGACTTTAAATTCTTTCAAGAGATTACTGATGCCAGTATGTTTTCAATTGAAACAAAGTTAGTGGCTTATCGGATGGTTGTACACAATATTCGCTGGACACTAGAAATGAATAAAATGCAGTATCCAAACCATGAGCTGGTTCCTCGTATACTAAAATTACCTATTTATACGGGTGAAAGAGGCTGTAAAGCAGAATTAGAAGCTTTATATGCACATTCTAGAATACTGGCTGAGCTTTTGTGTGAATGGAATGATAGTTTGGAAATAAAAGAGTAGTCTTTATTTTCTACGGATAACGATTTTTATTTAGAAGCCGTTGCTCTTAAAAAACTTGATACTTTATTTCGACCAGATCTCTTGGCTTCATAAAGCGCTTTATCTACATTATCTAAAAATACTATGCAACTTGCACGTGTGCTTGGAATTATTGTATTAACACCGATGCTAACGGTTAGTTTAATTGATTCTTTTTTTATTATTAATGGTGTCGCTTCTAATTTTTCTCGAATGTTTTCGGCCAAGGAGAGAGCATCTTGATGCGGAGTACTTGGTAATATGATTGCAAACTCTTCACCGCCATAGCGGGCAATCATATCGGTTTTACGTTTTGTTGCTTCTTTAAAAACGTTTGCAGCATGACAAAGTGCTTGGTCTCCAATTAAGTGCCCATGTTCATCATTTATTTTTTTGAAGAAATCCAAATCTAAAAATAAAATGGATAATTCAGACTTCGAACGAGAATCCAAATCCCATTGGGAGTCTAGTGCGCGATCAAAATACTGGCGATTATAAATTCCTGTTAATGAATCTGTGATATTCAGCTCTTCTAATTTTTTTTGATTCTCAAGTAATGCATTCTCTGTATTAAATGCGCGTTCATATTCTTGGTTAAATCGACGCAGTAAAAAATAGAAGTAAGTCCATAAGACTAGAAACATAATTGATAAATAACTGTATTTATGTGTTGTTTGTGCCGAAATGATAATAGGTAAAACTAGACTGGCCAGATAATATTGCGAAAACCTATATTTTACCGATAGACTAGAAACTGCTCCGCAGGCAATGGCCGAAACCATAATAATAATGGGAAGAGCAATTTTTTCATATGTCGGTACGGTAATAGCCATAACCACTAAGATGGACAAGAGAAGGCTATGGCTCATAGATAGGGTATAGAGTATAGCTCGCCAGAGAGTCGGGTGATTATCATAGATAAAGCGCGTGGAGTACGCGTGCAAAATTCTTAATATACTGATGCCAATAAACAGTGACATGAAGCCGAATGCAAGTAAGGGCTGTTGTTCGTAGTAATCTAGCGACCAGCAAAGCAATGGCCATGTAATAATATAAACCGCCACTCCAGGCATTGAGCGGCGCAGGAAATCGAGATCGGTACGTCGTGTAAACTTTTCATCCATGGATTGATACCCAGTATTAACAACTTCAGTTTAGCCTACTATGGGCTTCATTGTCGTAGTATCCATTTTAATCTGATTTCTGTAGTAAGAATGGGAATAACTCAAACTTTTCTTTTTGCGAAAGGGATTGCATAAGTTTTATGTTATCTTCTGGGATTTTTTCTGGGTTGGGGTATTTCTCAAGTACAGCTTCTAATGAGGCTTCTCGAATAAGGTGTAAAATTGGAAATGGGGCGCGGTTTGTTAAGTTTTCAGCATCTTGCGAGTGCGTTCCTTCAAATTGATAATCAGGGTGGAAACTAGCGACCTGATATATACCTAACCAATCGCCTCGCTCTATTACCCAGTCGGCATCACCTAGAAACTGATTGTAATCATCAAATGATGATAGGCAGTTAGTCAGTACAATTAATGTGGTTTCGCGCTTCTCTGGACCGTAATGATCTAATTCTGTTAGAGCCGTAATTAGATGAGCCATGAGTTCTTTTTCTGAACCATCAAATACATCAATATGAACTTGATTCTCACGTCTAGGTTTTGCTGCAAATGGGCATAGGTTTAAACCAATAACCACATTGTCTAGCCAGTCTTGAACTTGTTGAATGGGTGTGTTCATTGTTCTACTGCTCATGAGATTAGTGAGTGGGATTATATCGTGAGTTTAACGGGTATGTGTACGCTTTTTCATGATCTATATGCAGAAGGAAGCAACTGAAATGTCGTAAATGAAATATAAGTCTTACATTCACTATTGTGATTGGGGTTTAGTGATAAATAGTCTCTTACACCAATAACTATTAATAAGCACAATGCTTACTTATGCCTTTGATTTGTATCATTTAGCGATCAACTTAATAAAGGCATTTAAGGTGTTAGCCTGTACATTTAGCAAATACTTTGACCGCTATTAATTGTTTACTGGCAGTATTTAAGCCAGCGTTGAATGCCTGCACTTTTATGCTTCTTTTTATGCAGAATAAAATAAAGTGTTCGATGGAAATCTCTATTTGGCATGTGCAGTTCAATTAAATCTCCGCGTTTAAATGCATCTTCTAATGTAATTCTGGATAAACAGCCTAAACCAAGTTCGCTTCGAACAGCGCGCTTAATAGCTTCTGTATGTTGTAACTCAAGCCCTACACGTATCTGAGGCAGGATACCGTGCATTGCTCTATCAAATGCTTGTCGGGTGCCGGAGCCTGCTTCACGTAATACCCACTGATGATTTAGGGCATCGCTATCTTGTAATATTTCTTTATTTGCAAGAGGGTGGCTAGGCGAGCAAAAAATACAAAGATCATCATTTTTCCATGGGATGATATCCAATTCAGGGTGCTGAATTTCACCTTCTATCATGCCTAGATCAATGTCGTAGTTTAAAACTTCTTTCATAACGGTTTCGGTATTAGCGACGCTTAAGTTAACTTCTGCATCGGGGTGATCTTTTCTTAAATCACTTAATACGTTAACCGCTAAATAATTTCCGATTGTGAGGGTTGCCCCAACTTTTATCGCACCCGCTTCTTTGTGTTGCATGAGAGCGTGTTCAACTTCTTTGGCTTGTTCTAATAATGATTCTGCGCGAGATCGTATTAATCGACCTTGCTCATTCAGCTGAAGGCGCTTTCCTACTCGGTCAAATAATAAAATATCGAATTGTTGTTCTAGTTCTTTAAGTGCGCTACTGGCCGCACTTTGGCTCATGGCCAGGCTGTCGGCTGCTTTTGAAATATTCTGAAAGTGAGCGGTGGATAAAAATACTTCTAGCTGTCGTAAGCTAAATCTCATGGTGTTACCTCATGAGATTTTGGCTGTATGAGTTCTAAGCTTTCTTCAGCAAAGCCTGCACCAGCCTCAACATAATAGTTAAATACACGATCCACTCCGAATTCAATAAGTTGGTCTCGCTCATCTTCATAGCGAGCAATAGCCGCTATATGACCTTTGTAGTTACTTAGTTTTAGCTGGGTAGTAATGTCACGAACATCGGAAACGGATGGCATGGCCAGCATGATCAGCTTGATATGCCACAATTCTCTTGTCTCCCAAAAATCAGCATCTTCGGCATCACCTAAAATCACATGGCGGCCCTCATTTTGATGGCGTCTTACTTTATCAATATCTGATTCAAGGCCCCAAACTTTATCACCAACTTCTTTATGCAATACATCATAAGAAGAGCGACCTACCCGACCCATGCCAATTACCAATATTTCAGCACTTTTTAACTGTTCTTGATAAGCGGGAACAGGCTGAGTACGTTCGAAATATTTCACCCAGGCTCGCATATAAGCATAAACAGTGTGTGCTCGTTCATAAAAAATACTGGTAAAGATAAAGGAAATACTCACACCTAATGCCAATATCACGAGCCACTCTTTGTCTAACCAGCCATTTCCGACGCAAAGGGCGGTAACAATTAATCCAAACTCACTGTAGTTAGTTAAAATCATAGATCCTAAAAACATGCTGCGCCCCGGGACTCGCAAACCAGCAAAAATATGAAAAAGAAGCATGCCTTTGATGATCAAAATAAAGCTGACACCAATGAGTGGGGCGATCATGTCGATGGATGGCAGAGCAGTAAAACCAATGCTTAAGAAAAAGCCAATTAAGAATATATCTTTAAAAGAAAGGAGGGCTTTTGATAGTTCAGACGACTTTGGATGAGAGCTTAATAGTAAGCCAAATACTAGTGCACCTAAATCTCCTTTTAAATTCACAAGATAGAATAACTCATAACCACCTAGTGCTAAGAAAAACCCCATTAGTGGCAGTAATTCTCCGTGCCCAGCCTTTTCCATTAAGTGGCCTAATAAATGTCGAGCAGGCCAAAGTAATACAAGTAAAAATGCGTATACGCTAGGAGTTTGACCGGTTGCTACAACAAGAAATATCACAGCAACAATGTCTTGCATCACCAGCACTCCCACGGCGAGTTTTCCGTGGCGAGTTTTAATTTCACCTTTTTCTTCTAATAGTTTGACCACACATACCGTACTGGAAAACCTAAGAGCAAATGCAATGAGCATTAATGCGGGCCAATCTAGCGATTCAATATAGCTGATGCCCATGTAACCCAGAACCTTTAATAAAAGCGTTCCGATAACAACCCATAATGACATATGAATACTGGTGCCAGCCCAGACACTGGGTTTGAGTAAAGTATGGAAGTTAATCTTTAGGCCAATGGTAAATAGCATCAGAGTGATGCCTAGATTTGCTAGCGACTCTAAATTGGCATGAGGTTCAACGCCAAAGGAATGCAAGCCAAAGCCTGCTGCTAGATAACCAATAAGAGGGGGTAAATTGATTTGTTTGGCTAAAAAGCCACAAACAAATGCGATAAGAATCCAGAGAAAATCCATATGTCACTACTTTTATCGATGTAAATGGAGTGTAGTTGATCAAGCGCTTATCATTTAGATGCTATGTGCTAAAGTACTTATCGACTATTTAGATTGATTATAGCTAAATAATCAGTTTTGTATATAAAAGGCTAGGGTCTATGCTGACCTACATTAGTTAATAATAGAGATCGCCAAATGAAAGGATTTAATACCGAAACCGTAACCAGTGTACATCATTGGAATGATAGTCTGTTCAGCTTCAAGGTGACCCGAGATGCAGGTCTAAGATTTAAGAATGGTCATTTTATAATGATTGGCCTTCAAGTGGAAGATAAGCCTTTGATGCGAGCTTATAGTATTGCCAGTGCAAACTATGAAGAAGAAATGGAGTTTTTCTCCATAAAGGTACAAGACGGCCCTTTAACAAGTCGATTGCAAAAAATTAAGCCAGGGGATGAAATTTTAATCAGTAAAAAACCTACGGGAACCTTATTAGTAGATGATTTACTACCAGGAAAAAATTTGTACTTGCTCAGTACAGGAACAGGTTTAGCGCCTTTTTTAAGTATTATTCGTGATCCTTACACTTACGAAAAATATGACAAAGTAATTTTAACTCATGGTGTACGTTACAAAGATGAGTTGGCGTATCAAGATTTGATTCAGCAGCATTTGCCGCAAGATGAATACTTGGGTGAATTGATAAAAGAAAAATTAATTTATTATCCAACCGTGACACGTGAAGAGTTTGATAATACGGGTCGATTAACTACGTTGCTTGAAACAGGTAAATTGTACGAAGATATTGGTTTACCAAAGCCTAATAAAGCAGATGATCGCTTTATGATGTGTGGCAGTCCAAGCATGCTGAAAGACTTTACCAAGATTTTGGATGAACAAGGTTTTACCGAAACTCGACATGGGAATTTAGCCGAATATGTTATCGAGCGAGCATTTGTAGAATAAAAGGATGTATAAATTTTTATAAATGAAAAAGTGACTTAATGTCACTTTTTTCATTTATAGCATCTCTATTTATATTTAAGTGCATGATTAGATCAATTAGTGAGCTTCTTTCTCACATATCACTTGATATAGACATTTCATTGGTTAATAACCATCATTAATTCTAGAAACGTCTAAATTCAATTGATAGTATCTCTACTTAACCACTTTATACATTTTGAGAGCTTTCGTGCCAAATAAACCCGCCATTTGGTTGCAGTCTATTCAGCATGGGTTCATTGCTACCTTACCAGTTGTGATTCTAGGTGCTTTTGCGCTTACCTTTTTGCAAATTACGTCTTTGCTGTTAACAGAGGATTCAGTTAGCGAAATTCGTGTTTTTGGGGACCATATTCAGCGAGCTTGTTCTGGTGTGATGGCGCTAATATTGGTGCTGTCTATTACTCATAAATTGGCCAAGTATTATCGCCAGAAATATCAGCTGAATTATGATCCGGTTATTGTTGCGATATTAGCAATGGTTACCTTGGTTGCCATGGCTCACTTAGATAACGGTTTGGATGCTTTTCAGTATTTGGGGGTGGCAGCCATTGGTAAGGGATTATTTTGTTCAATTCTCTTCACTGAATTGTATGTTTTTTTTTATAGACATAGGTTATTTAAACCTAGCTACCCAAACGAAGCCGTAGACACCGCACTCTTAACTGCAATCAGATCTACTTGGCCTGCATTATTAGCGCCTATTTCAATGTTGGTTTTATATTCTTTAATTGCAGAGTCAATTGAGCATTTCAGTTTTTGGTTCTCAGTATTTGTTGGGCAGATTGATCCCGCAACTGGCTTAAGCTTTTGGCAGACAGTTAAGTTGATTTTAGTGAATCAACTTAGTTGGTTTGTAGGTATACATGGTTCGTCAATCATTGAGATACAGGCCGATACCATGTTTCTAGCGGATGCGGGCATCGTTTACTCAAGGCAATATATCAATATGTTTGCACATATTGGTGGTGCAGGAGCCACGTTTGGATTGGTGATTGCTCTGCTTTTATCAAAAGAAAGAACCAGTAATCAACTTGGACGTTTTGCTTTTATACCCTCTCTTTTTAATATCAATGAGCTACTGATATTTGGATTACCCATCATTTTTAATCGCTATCTGTTATTGCCATTTATCTTGGTGCCTATTCTGTGCGCTAGCTTATTTCGTGTGGTATTTGATCTGGGGTGGGTGAGCTGGTCAGGAGGGGCTGAGAGTTGGAGTACACCAGTTTTATTGGGCGGCTATTTAGCGACAGGGCAATGGCAAGGTTTAGTTTTACAGGCTGCCTGCATTCTTTTATCAGTTTCAATTTATTATCCGTTTTTAATGAGGTTTGAAAGTAACCGCAGAAAAATGGTTAACGATAAGCAATTTCATATGTTGAATAGGCTTAATAATGAAATAGATTTAAAGCGTATTTTCGAAAGTAAATCGGGTACTGGGCGGTTTAGTCGTGCGTTAGTGAAAGAATTTAACAGTGCTATTTCTAAAGACCAAATAGATCTTTTTTATCAGCCTAAGGTTAATAATGCTGGTCGAGTAGTCGGTGCTGAAGCTTTACTAAGGTGGCGACACCCCAAGCTAGGCTTTATTTCCCCTGGAATGATAGTGGCATTATCAGAATTGGACGGCAGTATTCATGATTTAGGATTGTGGGTAATTAAGCGTACTTTGAGTGATATGAATGCTTTGAATAAAGCGGGTCTTAGGGGGGTGAAAATTGCTATTAATGTTTCTCCTTACCAGTTTGAGCGTGATGACTTTTTTAATGATGTGATTAAACTCGTAGAGCGGTCGAGAATTGACCCAGGTTTGATTGAATTAGAAATTACAGAAAGCAGTAAAATTGATTTAGGCGATCGTGTCTTACAAGGGTTGCAACAGTTAGCCGAATACGGATTTCATATTGCAGTTGATGATTTTGGCATGGGTTATACGTCACTAAGGTATTTAAAGTCATTTCCAGTGCATACATTAAAAATTGATGGCAGCATTGTTAGGGATGTAAGCAATAGTAAAATGGTTAAAGAAATTATTGGCAGTATGGGGCAACTTGCCAATTCAATGGGGGTTAACCTAGTTGCTGAATGGGTTGAAACAGATTTACAAAAAATGACGCTACACGAATTAGGCTGCGATGAATTTCAAGGCTATTTAATGAGTCCACCATTGGCACTTAAGGATTTTACAAAATATTGTGCAGTAAAGGGTGTTGATTTACCGGTGGTTAAAAGTTCACGTTAAATGTATTTTCCTTACTTAATTACCAATAAAAAGCCGTTAAAACTGATATTGATAGTCAGCTTTAACGGCATTTTTGTATTCTATTTAGCGAATATTACACGTTAAATAAGAAGTGTAAGATATCGCCATCTTTAACGATATATTCTTTACCTTCAACGCGTAACTTACCTGCATTCTTGCAGCCAGCTTCGCCTTTGAATTCGATAAAGTCTTCGTAAGCCATGGTTTCAGAGCGAATAAAGCCTTTTTCAAAATCGGTATGAATCACACCAGCGGCTTGAGGAGCAGATGCGCCTTGCTTAACAGTCCAAGCGCGTACTTCTTTTACGCCTGCAGTGAAGTATGTTTGTAATCCTAGTAGGTCGTAACCACCACGAATAACGCGGTTTAAGCCGGGTTCACTTTGCCCCATTTCTTCAAGAAACATGATTACATCCTCAGGGTCATCAAGTTCAGAAATTTCTTGTTCAATCTTGTTACATACAGGAACAACAACAGCATTTTCTTTTGCTGCTATTTCACGAACGATATCTAAGTATGGGTTGTTTTCAAAACCATCTTCAGCCACGTTGGCAATGTACATTGTTGGCTTAACAGTGATCATATGTAGCATGCGAACACGTTCTTGATCATCTTCATCAAGATCCATTGAGCGAACAGGCAAGCTGTCTTCAAGTTGGATAATAATTTTTTCAAGTAACGCTTTATCAGCAACGGCATCTTTGTCGCCACCGCGAGCAGTACGAGTAACACGTTGTAATTGCTTCTGAGCACTTTCTAAATCGGAAAGAATTAATTCTAAATTAATAACATCGATATCATCAGTAGGGTTGATTGTATTTTCAACGTGAATCACGTTTTCATCTTCAAAGCAGCGAACTACGTGTGCAATCGCATCTGTTTCACGGATATTTGCTAAGAATTGGTTGCCTAGGCCTTCACCTTTAGATGCACCTTTTACCAAGCCCGCAATATCTACAAATTCCATAGTAGTAGGAATAACTTTTTGTGGTTGAACGATTTCAGCTAATGCGTCTAGGCGTGCATCTGGCATAGGAACAATGCCGCTGTTAGGCTCAATGGTGCAAAACGGAAAGTTTTCAGCGCCAATACCTGATTTAGTCAGTGCGTTGAAAAGAGTAGATTTGCCTACGTTAGGTAAGCCAACGATGCCGCATTTAAAACCCATTTTGATTACCTTTATAATTAATCTTTAAATTTGCGTGCTTGCCGTTAAAAGTCAATTAAGCTTTGAACGTATGTAAGCGATTCATGGCTCCAGGCCAGTCACCACTTACCGCGCTGTCTATTTCTGATGCGCTTGCATCAATAGATGCCTCAATTTTCTTTAAGTCATCTTTGTTTGGTTTGCCCAGTACATGTCCTGTGACTTTCGTTTTATCGCCGGGATGTCCGATACCAACGCGTAAGCGATAAAAGTTTTTGTCGTTGCCCATTTTACTAATGATGTCGCGTAACCCATTTTGCCCACCGTGTCCGCCACCTAATTTAAATTTAGATACGCCAGTAGGAAGGTCAAGTTCGTCGTGTAAAACAAGTATTTGATTAACAGGAATTTTATAGAAGTTAGCTAAAGCTTGAACCGCTTGGCCACTTGCATTCATGAAGGTCGTTGGGAAAAGTAAAAAGACTTCTTGGCCCTTGATTTGGGCTTTACCACTGATACCGTGGAATTTTTTTTCAGGTTTGAGTTGCACGCCATGTTGGCGTGCAATTTCATTGAGTAACCAAGCACCTGCATTGTGTCGGGTATTCTCATATTCCGAGCCCGGATTTCCCAAGCCCACAATTAGACGAATTTTATCCTTCACAATGCCAGTCCTATAGTTTAACTATTTGTTACTCAGCAGCTGGGGCTTCTTCGCCTTCAGCTTCTTCAGCAGCGCCTTTAGGTACTTCTAAATGAGCGATAGATGAATCGTGGTCAGCACCGTAAGTCAATGCAAGAATCTGAACGCCTTTAGGAAGAACAAGATCAGAAAGGTGAACATGAGTGCCTACTTCAGCATCTGCAAGATCAACTTCGATGAACTCTGGTAAATCACCAGCTGCACAGATAACAACAACGTTAGACATAACGTGTGTTACTTTACCGCCTTGAAGCTTAACACCTTTACTCGCTTCTTAATTGATGAAGTGCAAAGGAATGTTTTGCTTGATGATGGTTGAGTTAGTTACACGCTGAAAATCTACGTGAAGAACCATAGGCTTAAACGGGTGACGTTGAACGTCTTTGATCAATACGTTTTCAGCTTCGCCGCCTTCAACGTTCAATTTAACGATGTGGCTGAAAAAGCCTTCATCTTCAAACGATTTATTTAGGTCTTTAAGTGCAAGCGTTACTTGTACAGGGGCTTTTTCGCCACCGTAAACGATTGCTGGAGTAATTAATTCTAAGCGACGTAGGCGGCGGCTCGCACCCTTACCTTTAACTTCGCGAAGAACAGAATTAAGTTCGTAATTAGCCATGGTTTTAAACCCTCTATAAATGAAATCAGCCCTAACCCCGCGACCAGAGTTAGAGCTTCTTTTGACCTAATTAACGATTATGATAATTAGGCTGTATCAATACAAGTTTCGGATTAACGAAACATCGCACTGATAGATTCTTCATTATTAACACGTCTAATAGACTCTGCTAATAGGCCCGCAAGCGTAAGCTGACGGATTTTAGTGCATGCTTTAGTTTCGTCTGTTAGAGGAATTGTGTCAGTTACGACTAATTCATCCAGTTCAGAGTTCTCGATGTTCTTTAAAGCGGAGCCGGATAGTACAGGATGTGTACAGTAGGCTACAACCTTTTTCGCACCAAACTGCTTAAGCGCATCAGCGGCTTTGCAGAGTGTTCCGGCCGTATCAACCATGTCATCTACCAGTACGCATGTACGACCACTAACATCGCCAATGATGTGCATAACTTGGGCTTCATTGGCTTGTGGGCGACGTTTATCGATAATGGCTAGGTCAGCATCGTTAAGTTGCTTCGCAATTGCGCGGGCACGTACTACGCCGCCAACGTCTGGAGATACAACAATTAGGTTTTCGTACTCTTGCTTTTCAATATCATCTAATAAAATTGGAGAACCATATATGTTGTCCATTGGGATATTAAAGAAGCCTTGAATTTGGTCTGCGTGAAGGTCAACTGTTAATACGCGGTCAACACCAGCAGTTTGAAGCATGTCAGCAACCACTTTTGCAGATATAGGTACGCGAGCAGAGCGAACACGTCGATCTTGGCGAGCATAACCGTAGTAAGGGATAACAGCGGTGATACGACCAGCGGAAGAACGGCGCAATGCATCGGCCATTAATAACACTTCCATGATGTTGTCGTTTGTAGGAACACAAGTAGGTTGGATGATGAAAACATCCTTACCACGTACATTCTCTTGAATGTCGATGGTAATTTCACCATCACTGAATTGGCCGCAGGTGGCTTCACCTAGAGGAAGATCTAAACGCTCAACAATTAATCGCGCTAGCTCTGGGTTTGCATTACCGGTAAAAACCATTAATTTAGACACGTCGGATACCCCTGGTGCTAATAATATTTTCAATGATGGATTCAAAATAGATGGCAGGGGTGGCAGGATTCGAACCTACGCATGACTGGATCAAAACCAGTTGCCTTACCGCTTGGCTACACCCCTGTAATAGACTAGCTATATACAGTTTTTTGCAATGATGATTGATTCATACCTTTTGCTTTAAATGCTGATGTTTTAGCAGGTAGCAGGTCTAAAATCGTATTTGCTTGTTCTTCAGATTTAACCTCTAAAAAGCAGCAAGCACCAGTGCCTGTCATTCTAGCAAAGCCAAATTTTCTTAGCAAATTCAATGAGATAGAAACTTCTATATGGAGTTTGCAAACTACTGATTCACAGTCATTTTGACCTTCGCCCCGAAGAGCGGCGCTCATTTTGCACGCTGGTGTGTTCCTTGTCAAATCTTTATGGCAAAAAACTTCTTGAGTGTTTACATGGCAGTCTGGGGTTACCACTATAAACCAGTTCTCTTCTAAATCTAACATTGGCGTTAATTTGTCGCCGACCCCCTCTGCCCATGCGGCTTCTCCGCGGACAAAGACAGGAACATCGGCACCTAGGGCCAATCCTAGTTCAGCTAATTCATTTATGCTTAATTGTGTATTCCATAGTGCATTTAACCCTAATAGAGCGGTTGCAGCATTGGAGCTGCCGCCGCCAAGGCCGCCGCCCATAGGCAATATCTTGGTTAAATGAATATCGGCACCAAGAGTACAGCCGGTTTTCTTGATAATCAATTGGGCTGCTTTATAGATAAGATTGTCTGCTAATGGAACTCCCGGAATCTCTGGGGATATTGTGATTTCGCCTCGAGTATTCGGTGTAAAGCTTAATGTGTCGCAGTAATCAATGAACTGAAAGATAGTTTGCAGTTCGTGATATCCATTTTCGCGCTGCCCGGTGATATGAAGAAATAAATTTAATTTAGCTGGGCTTGGTAGAGTATAACTTTCAGATGGTGTGGTGATGTGTGTCATGGAGAAAAACGGTGCTTTATAAGTTGTTGAAAGTAAGTTAAGAATCAAACGACCAATTTTTAATAACAATTAAAAACTTCCATTGGCCTTTGCTGATTTTTATTTTTGAAGGTTGCTCGTAATATTCATTGTATCTTGGGTAGGTAACTAACCATTTATCTTGGCTAAGTTTATTCACTCGGCCATTGCTGTCTTTACTTACTGAAGCTTTGCTATTAGGTGCCGCCAGCCCCTTGATCCAATAAGGCAAGTTTTGAATGGGGAAATGCCAGCCAAGTTGTTCGTATATTAATGCCTGTGGGTCAATGCCATGGGATGTTTTTCCTCCTTGGGTAATGCTGATATTATTTGAATTACCAGTTATGCGAGTACTGCCGACAGATAGTGGGCCGCTAACATACACATCAAATTGCTCGCCTGTTTGCTGCCATTGAATAAAACCGGCAACGGATTCTTTTGGTGTGGTGATACCTATTTTACCGGCGACCTCCCAGTTGCCCATCACTATGTTGCGCTGTGGTGTGGTGGAGCAAGCTGTCAGTAAAACCGCGAGACTAAGTAGCCCAATAGCGCATTTAAATGGTTGGGTTAAATGGTATGAGAAACGGCGGGGCATTTATAGCTGAACCTGTAATCGGTCTAAAGTATTTTGAATTATTTTATTGGAGGGTTGTTTCTTAAGGCCTTGCTGCCATATATCACGGGCTTTATTGTGCTCGCCCATTTGCCATAAAACTTCACCTAGGTGGGCAGCTACTTCAGGGTCAGGGAAAACCTTATAAGCTTCTTCTAGTAGCTTCAATGATTCATTAACCTTGCCCATTTTATAGTAAACCCAGCCAAGGCTATCAATGATGGCAGGATCTTTAGGAGAGATCAGTCGTGCTTTCTCTATTAGTGCTAAGGCTTCTTCTAATCGCTCTGTGTGATCGGCAAGCGTATAACCAAGTGCGTTAAGTGCGGTGGCATTTTTAGGGTCTTTTTTAATTATGTGCTCAAGGTCTGCTTCTAGTTGGTCAATGTTGCCAAGTTTTTCAGCGATCATGGCTCGGCTGTAACGCAGGTCTGTACTATCTGGGTAAGCCTCCAATGCATCGTTTAATACGTCTAATGATTGTTCGAATTGATTGCTGCGATTTAGTAGTTCAACTTCCATTAAAAAATATGCCTGGCGGTGCTTGGTATCTTCAATGCGCATTTTTCTAATGTGCTTAAGGGCAGCATCTTGTTGGTTGCGCGCCATGTGAATTTGAACAATTCCATTTTGAGCAGCTAAAAATTCCCGTCCAGCGGTCATGGACTGAAAGTGCGATAAAGCCGTTTCCGGTTCATTTTCATGCTGAGCAATTCGGCCTAGGTAATAATGGGCTTCATTTTCCATTTGGTGCAAATTTAGTAGTTTCTGTAATGCCGCTTTTGCTTGGTCGTGCTCTTCGAGCTCTAGGTGTGTGAGCGCTAAAGGCAGTAATACTTGAGCGTCCCTAGGGTGGGCGATTGCTATTTCAGCAAATGCATCTCGAGCTAATGGGATGTTTTTATTTTTAATCAGTAGTCGAGCCTTTAGCAAGGTGAAGGCTTTGTCGTTTTTAAAGTGTTCAAGCGCCAGGTTAACCGTTTCAAGAGCACCAGTGTGGTTGCCAGAAATAGATTGAACGCGGGACTTAAGATTCCACGCTGGGTAAAACTTAGGATTAAGCTTTAATACTTGCTCTGTAATAGCCAGAGAGGTGTCATTATTACTTTGTTGTTGGTGAAGATTGGCTATATTGAAAAGCAATGCTTGGTTTTGACTGTAGCGCTGAGTAAGGGGGGTTAGGGTTTCAAGCCATAACTCTCTAGAACCTTCAGACATATTGCTGCCCTGAAGGCTGATAAAGCTCATGTTTATTTTGGGGTCGGCGTCGAGAGCATTTTGTAAGTGTATGATGGATTCGCTGAATCTAGCGGCTTTTACAAGTTCTTTGCTTAATGCAATTTGTCCTTTAGGGTCATCGGCGTCTAGTTTAACCCAAAGAGTGGCGGCATCTAGTGCGGCTTGATCAGCGCCGATATATTGAGCTATTTGGGTGGCGCGAGCAGATATGGCTGGATCTTGTGTGCGGTGAGCTTCTAGTAAGTAATTACCAAGCGCTAAATCAAAAAGTTGGCGCTGCCCCGCCATTTCAGCCACAAGTAAGGCATAAAACGTATTAACGCTGTATTCTGATTGTTCGTTTGGCCCTTCTTCAGTACTCAGTGCATGACTGTTATGTACTATTAAAGAAAGAAGCAAAAGCCCTGTAGTAAACCGTTTAAACATACATTAACCCTGTGTGCACAGTGTTTATAATTGGGCCTTATTGTAAGTTTTGCAAGCTAGACGACTATTTTTGCGTATTTATGGATATAATACGGCCCTTTTGATGAAAGCTGACATAATTGACCCCGACACAACGGTCATTTAATAGACATATAAAGTAGTTCATGACGTTATTAACCCTAGGTATTAATCATAAAACAGCGCCCGTTGCCGTTCGAGAGAAGGTGGCGTTTGCTCCTGATCACTTGCCTGCGCAGTTGCGTGAGGCAAATTCATCCCATGGGGTTCAAGAAATTGCGATTTTATCCACCTGCAACCGAACTGAATTATACTTCACGGCGGATCACGAAGACGCTGGCCGGTTATTGCAATGGATGCATGAGGTGCATGGAGTACCTTTAGAAGAGTTATCAACTTGCCATTATCAATTAACCGGCGAGGATGCTGTTCAGCACATTATGCGTGTGGCCAGTGGCCTAGATAGCTTGATATTGGGTGAGCCTCAGATTCTTGGGCAAATGAAAAGCGCGTATGCCGTCGCGCAAGAAGCCGGCACCATAGGTCCTGAGCTGGATCGACTGTTCAGGCAAACCTTTACAGTGGCAAAGCAGGTCCGTACCGATACGGCCATTGGTCAAAACCCTGTTTCAGTTGCGTATGCTGCAGTTAACTTGGCTCAGCGCATATTCTCTAATTTATCGTCAAGTAAGGCGCTATTGATTGGTGCTGGTGAAACCATAGATTTAGTGGCTAAGCACTTGGTTGATGCCGGTGTCAGCGACATTACTGTTGCCAACAGAACATTAGCTCGAGCTGAAGCATTAGCCGATCAGTTTGGAGCGAAAGCCATTTTGCTATCTGAGATTTCAGATGAGCTATACAAGGCAGATATCGTAATTGCTTCTACAGCCAGCCCATTGCCTATTTTAGGGAAAGGAACAGTAGAGCGAGCAATGAAGAAGCGTAAGCACGCCCCCATGTTTATGGTGGATATTGCTGTACCTCGTGATATTGAAGCTGAAGTTGAAGAAATAAATGATATCTACCTTTATACAGTCGATGATTTAAAAGACATTATTGAAGAGAATGTTCGTCAGCGAGAAGATGCTGCAAAAGATGCTGTCGAGATTATCGAAGCGGGTAGCGCAGAGTTCATGCGCCAATTACGCACGCTAGATGCCGTAACAACACTGAAGGCATTTAGAAATCAGGCAGAAGAAATTAGAAATATTGAATTAGAAAAAGCATTAAAGCGTTTACAAAAGGGTGATGCGCCCGAAAAGGTGTTGAATACGTTGGCCAATTTACTGACGAATAAGCTGATTCACCAGCCCACCGTTCAAATGCGCGATGCCAGTGCACAAGGTAGAAAAGAAGTGATGGAGTGGGTACAAGAACTTTATCAGCTCACTGATTCAGACGTATAAGCGATCTGATTTATCATCCGAATTTAAATAGACAGTTTAAAAAGTTAATAAGTGACCATGAAAGATTCAGTAAAATTAAAACTAGAAACACTTAGCGAACGCTATGAAGAAATTGGCCATTTATTATCATCGCCAGAAATCATTGGTGATCAAAATAAATTCCGTGCTCTATCAATGGAATATTCTGAAATAGAAGGCGTTGTTAAAACCTTTGCTTTGTATACCGAGGCAGAAGGGAACTTTGAAGAAGCGAAATTACTGGTTCAAGATGAAGACCCAGAAATGCGTGAGATGGGCCAAGAAGAATACAAATCGGCTAAAGCAGAAATTGAACGCTTAGAAGGCGCGTTACAAATCTTATTGTTGCCAAAAGATCCAAATGACGGCAAAAATGTGATTGTGGAAATTCGTGCCGGTACCGGCGGTGATGAAGCGGCTATTTTCTGTGGTGATCTTTTTCGCATGTACACCAAGTATTCTGAAAAACGTGGCTGGAAGTTTGAAGTGATGAACTCAAACCAAGGGGATCACGGCGGTTACAAAGAAATTATTTTACGCATCGCCGGAGATGCCGTTTACAGTCAGTTGAAGTTTGAATCAGGTGTTCACCGCGTTCAACGAGTACCAGCAACTGAAAGCCAGGGTCGAGTGCATACATCAGCATGTACTGTAGCTGTTATGCCTGAAGTAGAAGATGAAGCTGAAATTGATATTAATAAAGGCGACCTTCGAATTGATACATTTCGTGCAAGTGGCGCGGGTGGTCAGCACGTAAACAAAACCGACTCTGCTATTCGTTTAACTCACTTACCAACGGGTTTTGTAGTGGAGTGTCAGGATGAGCGTTCGCAACATAAAAACCGTGCGCGAGCCATGTCGATTCTAGCAACTCGCTTAAACGATGCTGTGGTGCAAAAAGCACAAGCTGAACAAGCGGCTGAGCGTAAGAGCTTAGTGGGTTCTGGTGATCGATCGGAACGCATTCGTACTTATAACTATCCTCAAGGTCGTATGAGTGATCACCGCATTAACTTAACGTTATACAAATTAAATGAGTTGATGGAAGGGGACGTGGATATGGTTGTGCAACCATTGATACAAGAGCATCAGGCTGACTTACTGGCGACTATGGGCTCAGATACGTAATCACTTTTAGTGATTACGTTAGGCAGTATTGCTGTTTAGTATTGCTTTTTTAGTGGCGTTTATTGCTGAATTCATTCTGTGAAATGATTTTAAATTTAAGCGCTCCTAGTTAATCGATTGATCTTAAATTCCTTTATGTACCCATTCTGTGCATTCAATCTAAAACTGAATAATTACGCTTATGCCCATCTTAAATTTACTCACAATTAAACACGCGCTGACACTGGGTGCAAATGAATTAAAGCAATCGGATACACCTGAGTTAGATTGTGAATTGATTTTGCTGTATGCCCTGAGTGCACATCGTAATATTCTGTTTACTGATCCCGATTCATTATTAAATGTAGAGCAGCAAAAAGTTTTTATAGCTTTAATAGCACGCCGTAAGAAAGGTGAGCCAGTTGCATATATTATTGGCACGCAAGGATTTTGGGATTTAGATTTAAAAGTATCACCCGATACGCTTATTCCTAGGGCTGATACCGAGTCTTTAGTTGAATGGGTATTAGATCAAAACTTAAAACCTGCTCGAATTTTAGATTTAGGTACTGGAACGGGTGCCCTAGCACTGGCATTGGCATCTGAGTTCCCTAACGCTCAAGTGACGGGGTTAGATGTGATGGTGGGGGCTGTTAAGTTAGCGACAGAAAACCAAAAACGTAACCATATTATTAATGCTCAGTTTATTGTGAGCAGCTGGTTTTCAGAGTTAGATGAAACAGAGCCATTTGATTTGATCGTAAGTAATCCGCCTTATATTGACGTAAAAGATGAGCATTTGGCATTGGGTGATGTTCGATTTGAACCGGAGTCGGCGTTAATAGCTGATCAGAATGGTTATGCAGATTTATTTCTTATTGCTGAAACCGCAAAGTCATTCTTGACCGCTGGAGGCTTTTTAATCATGGAGCATGGTTGGCAACAATCTGAAACCGTTCAGGGAAAGTTTAAAGAACTTGGATACAGTGCTGTAGGGTCAGGTAAAGACTATGGCGGCAACCAAAGATTCACTTTCGGCGTTTGGAATAATTAGGCTTGTCTTCAGAGGTGACATGCCATTTTTCTTTAAATTTTTCGATTAAATTTAACTGTTGATTACAGGACACCTTTGAGCTGAATACAGTGTGCTTATGCAAAAGTATTTTTCGCTTCATTGGTTTTAAAATATTTTTGCTGGAAAGTGGTTTGTTGTTGTGTTCCAGTTCATTCCAATCGTCTGCAATACTTTCATATTGCCTCCAATTCCCTTCTTTCCCCCAGCTGAATTTTACCTCATGTGAAAATAACTCAAATACAGGGGTTTGTATTATATCGGTTGTAATCTTTAAGCATTCACTTGTAAAAGCACCTAGGTCGTAGGCATTGATAATTTGCTTGCCCTGTCGATAGGCATGTTCAATAGAGCTTAAATATCCATCTCTATCATCAAAGGTTCCAAAACAATGAGTATCTTCAACTTCAGAACCAATACTGACGGTGGTTTCACTTTCTTGCAGCCAGTAAATGTTGGCAACAAAGGCTGATACAGGTTTGCCTGGTTGAAACTGGAAGTCTGATGGGACAAGGCTGCGAACTTCTTTATTAACGACTGGGCAGCAGCTCAATATTTTCTTCATTGTGATGTATGCCCATAAATCTCTGTATGAGTTCACATTTTAACCAGTTATTGAGGCTTTGGTTGTAAGATTGTGTAATCGTTTGATAGTAATTAGTAGTTTGATGTAACGGTGTCGCTTAAGCGGTTTATGCTAAGGCGAGTAGGTGTTGATAAGTTCAAGGCTGTGCTTATAGTAAGATGTAGACGCCGAATGTTGTTAATACATGCAATCTTTTGCTTTTGCTTTTGCTTTGGATGCTACGACTGATCATCACGCATGCGCAGCAAATAGAGTGTCTTTATTTGAAAATTGCTCGTGATATAGGGCCTTCATATAGGCAGCAATTGGGGTTGCGAGCCTTTATGTCTTGCTTTAATCCTTCTCACTTTTAAAAAATACTATTTATTACCGTGATTCTTAGAAAAGAGCGATTGCTGATCTCGTTAGTTCCCGCCCTGTACGAAGTCTCTTTTAAGCTGATAAGGGTTGCAATTTCTGCCTATCAACGGAGTAGCCTTCTTGTTGCAACCAAAGAAAAGCGGCGGTTTCGTCTGAAAAAACGTGTCTTTGAAAATCTTCAGTGGCTTCCTTTACCATTCTATTCATTTGGAATCTTTTTAGCATATTAGGGCTGTAGACTTGAGCAGCTCGCTTAAGGTTATGGTCTATCAGCCAGGTTACCAAGTCGACGACGATAGGCTCAAATTCAGGTGTACCAAGCTCCCAATCATCTAAATAAACAATATGAGCCCAATTAGATTCCTGTAAAGGTAGAGCTTGCTGTTTGAATTCATTGGCATAAACAACAGCCATTTCTTCATTCCACTGGCCCTTTAGCCTTGCTAGAATCACGTTATTATCTAACCACATGTCAAAATGACCATGAGCTTTCATATTTATACCCCCTAAGCTTTTAAATATAGGCCAATATTTCACCGATTTCCTTTAAGGCTTATACGTTCGCTGGTATAGTATTGGATCATTTTCATATGTAGGAATAAGCGGGTGCGAGCACATTTTTGCCACACACGGTTCAGTATTAGTCTCCATGTTAAGCGATGGCTCTAGCAGGGTGCGCCCCTGTGTTTGCCGTACGTCTTCTATAGCGCCCTGCCATTACGTACCCCGTATATATTTCAATATTTGTTTCTAGGATTAAATCATGACACCAGCATTGTTTTCTGAGCTGTCAAAGCAGGGATATAATCGAATACCTGTTTTTCACGAAGTATTAGCCGATTTAGATACGCCTTTAAGTACTTACTTAAAAGTGGCTCAAGGTCATTACTCTTATTTGCTTGAATCCGTTCAGGGTGGCGAGAAATGGGGCCGTTATAGCATGATCGGTTTGCCATGCCACCGCGTACTCAAGGTGAATAAAAATACAGTAACGATTGAAGATGGCGGTCAAAACGTAGAACAGCATGACGTAACCGATCCATTGGACTTTATCGCAGAGTATCAAGCTCAATTTAAAGTGGCTCCTATTGAAGGCCTTCCAAAATTTGACGGCGGATTAGTCGGTTACTTTGGTTACGACGTTGTGCGTTATGTTGAGAAGCGCTTAGCTGAAACCTGCCCTACAGATGATATTGGTAACCCTGATATTCTTCTTATGCAAAGTGAAGAGTTAATGGTGTTTGATAATTTGAGTGGCAAGTTATTCTTTATCGTTTTAGCTGATCCTTCAGAAGCCAATGCGTATGAAAAAGCTAAGCGTAAAATTACAATTATGCGTGGGCAACTACGTCGCCCATACCAGGGTAAAATTGGACAGCCGCTTATTAAACCTCGTGAGGTGACCGAAGATGATTTTGTTTCTGGATATGGCGAAGCTGCTTTTTTAGAAACCGTTGATAAAATCAAAAATCTAGTGCTGGCGGGTGACATTATGCAATGTGTGATTAGTCAGCGTTTGAGCGTGGATTTTCATGCAGAGCCAATTAACTTGTATCGTGCATTGCGTACGTTAAACCCAAGCCCTTATATGTATTTTATGGATTTAGGAGACCACCAAGTGGTGGGATCTAGCCCTGAAATATTGGCGCGTTTTGAGGATGATATCATTACGGTGCGCCCTATTGCAGGTACCCGTTATCGTGGTGCTACTCCCGAGCAAGATTTAGCGTTAGAGAAAGAGCTGCTATCTGATCCAAAAGAAATCGCAGAGCATTTAATGCTGATTGATTTAGGGCGTAATGACGTAGGACGAGTAAGCCAAATAGGTGAAGTTAAACTCAGTGATCAAATGGTGGTTGAGCGTTACAGTCATGTTATGCACATTGTGAGCAATGTAGAAGGTAAAGCAAAGCCGGGCATGACTGCGATGGATGTATTACGAGCAACACACCCAGCGGGCACACTGAGTGGTGCACCTAAAATTCGTGCTATGGAAATCATTGATGAAATGGAACCTGTGAAGCGTGGTATTTATGGTGGTGCGGTCGGTTATTTAGGATGGAACGGCAATATGGATACGGCGATTGCCATTCGTACTGCTGTCATTAAAAATGGCAAACTTTATGTTCAGGCCGGAGCCGGTATTGTTGCAGATAGTGTGCCTCGCTTGGAATGGAAAGAAACCATGAACAAGGCCCGAGCATTGTTTAAAGCCGTAGCTATGGCTGAATCAGGGTTGGATAACTAACTTATGAATACGTTAAGTTTACAAGAAAAATTTCAAGGATTGCGCAGTAATAAAGCCTTTGAATTATTTGTGGTAGGCGTAATTTTATTTTCTGCCATTGTGGTCGGTGCTAAAACTTATAACTTACCACCTATCATGCTCACAGCGGTGTCATGGTTAGATAGCTTTATTACCGTGATATTTTTAGTGGAAATTACCATTCGCTTTATTGGCGAAGAGCAAAAGAAAAATTTTTTTAAAGACCCTTGGAATATTTTTGATGCAATTATTGTTGTTGCCAGTTTAATACCTGTAGAAGAAAGTGATATGGCATTCGTTGGGCGTTTGTTGCGTATTTTTCGAGTGTTAAGAATGATATCCATTATTCCGGAATTAAGGGTCTTACTAAACTCTCTATTAAAAGCATTGCCTCAATTAGGGTATGTGATGCTATTAATGTTTATCATTTTTTATATATATGCAGCTATTGGTTCAACATTGTTCGCACATATCAATCCAACGTTATGGGGCGATATTTCGATCTCGTTATTAACCTTATTTAGGGTTATGACATTTGAAGATTGGACTGATGTTATGTATGAAACCATGACTGTTTATGGGTTTAGTTGGTTATACTACTTAACGTTTATATTTTTAACGGCGTTTGCATTCTTAAATATGGTCATCGGTATAGTGGTGAGTGTGATTGAGAAAGAGAATGCAAAGGAAGATGCCGCACACAATACAGAGCCATCGCTGAGCGAGTTGCAGCAAGAAATTAAAGAATTAAAAAGCATGATTCAATCATTGAATGTGAATGCTGAAGGAAAATCATAATGTTATTAATGATCGATAATTACGATTCCTTTACCTATAACGTAGTTCAGTACTTTGGTGAGCTTGGTGCAGACGTTAAGGTTGTCAGGAATGATGAAATTACCATTGAAGAAATCGAAGCATTAAAGCCAGAGCACCTAGTTATCAGTCCAGGACCATGTACACCCAACGAAGCGGGTATATCAGTCGCGGCGATTAAGCATTTTGCAGGTAAGCTACCGATCTTAGGTATTTGCCTAGGGCATCAGAGTATTGCCCCAGCATTTGGCGGCGATATTGTGCGTGCAGGAAAGGTTATGCATGGC
>JAWUVN010000070.1:0-13762 GCA_034112345.1 Bermanella sp.
GCTAACTGTTAGCTCAATAAGTGTGAATCCTTTCACTCTAAGTACCTCCATGTATCTAAAGTAGTGGAGGTAATTTATATCTTGTTTGGTTAATTTTCTATCAGTCGACTGTATTAATCAATACCAAGCTTTTTAAGTCGATATCGAATAGAACGAAAGCTCATCCCTAATTTTTCAGCGGTAGCTGTTTTATTCCAGCGGCATTCTTCTAATGTTCGGGTGAGAATCTCTTTTTCTATGGACTCTAAATAATCCTCAAGGGATTGCCCCTCTCTTAGGTAGTGATTAGTGGTATTAGAAGGCGTACAAGTTTCGTTTTCAAGGGTTAAAAGCTGAATGGGTTTGATTGTATTAGGAGCTTTTAGCTTTAAATTCAAATCTTCAATTTCAATTCGATTACCTTCAGATAGGGTAATAGCGCGCTGCAGTATATTCTCTAGCTCTCGAATATTTCCCGGGAAATGATATTTATGCAATGCGCTTAATGCCGTATCACTTAACTCTATGCCATCCATTCCCAAAGATCCCGATAACTTAGATAGGATGTGCTTGGAGAGTAGAGGTATATCTGAAAGGCGCTCTCTTAAGGAGGGAACCTGTAAATTGATCACATCTAATCGATAGAATAAATCTTCACGAAAGGTTTTTTCTTCAACTTCTTTTTGTAAGTCTTTATGGCTGGCAGATAATATTCTTACATCCACTGATATTTCTTTTTCACTGCCAACAGGTCTTATTGTATTTTCTTGTATTGCTCGTAATAGCTTTACTTGCATGGCGAGAGGAAGGTCGGCGACTTCATCTAGAAATAAAGTGCCTCCATGAGCGGCCTGGAAAAACCCTTCTTTATTATTGTGAGCGCCGGTAAATGCCCCTTTTTTATGCCCAAAAAATTCACTCTCCATAAGTTCTGAAGGGATTGCTCCGCAGTTTACAGCTATAAAAGGCTCGCTGGCACGTGGGCCTGCTTGATGAATCCCTCGTGCTACCAGTTCCTTTCCGCTACCTGATTCACCGTGAATAAAGACAGGTGCATGGCTTCTGGAAACCTTGGTTATTTGAGATTTAAGACGAAGTAGGGCTTCAGAGTTGCCTAATATATTCGGTAACACTTGTTCCGTTTTTAAATTCGTTATCGAGTCATCTAAGCGTAATGCGTTTTTTATTATTGAGCGTAGTTTTTCTAAGTCCACAGGCTTTGATAGAAAGTCAAAAGCGCCTGCTTTCATCGCTTGGATGGCCACATCCATGCTGCCATAGGCGGTTATCATCACCACGGGTGTGTTGCTAAAGCTCTGACTTATATGTGATACAAGGTCTAAACCTGAGCCATCTGGTAGCCTCATATCGGTTAAACATAGCTGAATCTTACTGTGCTCTAGAATTGACGTTGCTTGTGTAATTGACTCTGCGGTTATGCAGGTTAGCCCCATGCGCTTAATCGTAATTGAAAGCAGTTCTAGAATGTCTGGCTCATCATCAACAACAAGTATCTGGCTCATAATGCCTCCGCATGGTGGCTGAAGTCTGGGGCAAATAATATTTCAAAACATGCGCCGCCGTTTAGTCTATTGTGGTATTTAATTTCAGCATGATTGGCTTCACATAGTTCTTTTACTAAGTAAAGCCCTAGCCCAGTGCCTTTGGCAGAGGTTGTATGAAATGGCTCGAATAAGTACTTCAATTCATGTGCAGTGATTCCTGGCCCGTTATCCATTATAAGAATACTGGCTCTTTTTGGAAGCTGCTTAAATTCTATAATAATAGGAGATGTTTCAGATGATTGTCCGTAGCGTACTGAGTTACTTGCAATATTCCAAAGGACTTGATGCAGCTGGCTTGGATCAAATCGAATTTTCATAGGGATGCTTTTAATCGAAAATGCGACCTTGTTTTGTTCAAGGAAGTCGTTGGTAAACTTAGATATCCATTGATCAAGCTGCAGCCATTTTGGCTCAGTTGTTCTGCGTTTACTGATTTGAAGTACGTTTTGTATGATGCCGTCCATACGAGTAGATTGATTAACAATTATATCGCATAGGCGAGCGTCGTCCTCATCTAGCTTTGGATTGTCTTGTATTAGTTGTGCAGCATGGCTGACCGCATTTAATGGGTTTCGGATTTCATGAGCTATGCTGGCAGCCATTCTGGCCAGTGACTCTAACTTGAACTGGTTAGCTCGACGTGTAACCGTATCTTTATCTTCTATAAAAATTAAAGTTGTTGTATCGCTGATCTCTGCAAATGAAATCATTACTGTAAACAGAGTGCCGTTTTTAAGTTTAATATTAAGAGCGTCATCATTTTGAAGTTCATGCTCTTGCCATACCTTCATTCGCTCAAAAATATTTGCAGATACGTTACTGCCAATTTCATTGGGTGATATGCGTTCTTTAACGCTTCGATTTAAGCTTAGAATTTTCCCTGAATTATTAACAACGCATACCCCCGTTTGCATTCGATCAATAATAATACTGTTGACTTTTGAAGCGGTTAATAGTTTGTTTTTTGATTCCTTAGCACTGGTTCTAGCCTCACTAAGGCCTGTTTTTAGTGATTGAATGAGGGCGGCTTCAAGAAAAAAACCCATGCTAATAAAGCTACCACTCAAAAACCGGTCCGTCATCTCATTCTGAGGGTAAACAAAGCTATGGCTTAGTACCATAAGTGTTGCCAAGGCGGCGAGTAAAAAACCATATTGTTTACTGACAAGAAAATTTCCTAATCCCACAGTGATAAACATAATAGCCGGAATATCCGTTTGGCTAGGGGTTAAGTATAAAAGTAGAAATCCAAAGATCAAAATATCAGTCATGAAATAGGGAAGCATTTGATCGGTGTGAATTTTATTGTTTTTACGCGTAGTAATAACGGCGCTAATAGCGAGTGTTAAGTATCCGCTTAATACAAGCGGTAGCAGCTTGGGTGAAACAGGCTGCCACCAGTGCAGCTGGTCTTCAAATAGGTAAAAGCCTAGAAAAAGCAGAGCGACGCCCAGCGAAAAAAAGCTGTATAAGCGAGGCAATGGTTGGCTTTTAAAGATGGATTTCATAGTTTTGATTGCTCAAAATGCGTAATTCTCGCAAAATACGAGTTATTAGTAGTGGTAATTAAGGTCGTAACTGGTGTCCGAGCAAAAATTGAAACTCTGTTTAGCCCAATTAAACTTATTGGTTGGGGATATAGTATCTAATACCCAGCAGGTAATACAGGCTGCAGAGCAAGCGATAAAAAATAATGCAGATGTCATTATTTTCCCAGAATTAACCTTAACAGGTTACCCCCCTGAAGATCTGTTACTTAGATCAAGCCTACAGGTGAGAATTCAAACAGCGATTGATTCTATTGAATCGGCTGCTTTGCCCATCTATATGGTGGTGGGTTACCCGAAGTGCCGTAACGGGCAGTTATTTAATATGGCAGGGGTTTTCTTTGCAGGAAAGTGCATTGCAGAATACGCTAAGCAAAAGCTGCCAAATTACCAGGTCTTTGATGAAAAGCGATATTTCACAGAGGCGAATGAAGCGTGTGTAATTAATATTAAAGGAGTGCCAGCCGCATTAAGTATTTGTGAAGACATATGGCATGAAGGTGTTATGGCCCAGGCGAAAACCGCTGGGGCTAAAGTAATGTTGAATCTTAACGCCTCGCCTTTTCATATTGATAAGCCTGAGCATCGAGAAGAACTGCTTGCCCAGCGCGCGATTGAAGGCAATATGCCAATTGCTTACGTTAATTTAGTAGGTGGTCAAGACGAGCTGGTGTTTGATGGTGGCTCAATGTTAGTAGATGCATCAGGTAAGTTGATTAGTCGGATGCAGACTTACGTTGAAGATCTTGCTTATAGTGAGATTGCATTTCAAGACCAGGTTTCGATAAAGTGTACTGGTGAAGTGGTGCCTGAGAGGTCTCAATATGAAAGCATTTACGAGGCCCTAGTCTTGGGTGTTCGCGATTATGTGAATAAAAATGGTTTTAAGGGCGTGTTACTTGGCTTATCTGGTGGTATTGATTCTGGTCTTACATTACCGATAGCAGTTGATGCTTTGGGTAAAGATCGTGTCGAAGCGATCATGATGCCCTTTAAATACACCTCTCAAATGAGCTTGCAAGATGCTGAAGATGAAGCGCTGCGCTTAGGTGTTAGATATAGTGTGTTACCGATTGAGCCTATGTATAACGCGTTTATGCATACACTGGCTGATGAGTTTGAAGGAACTAAGGTCGATACAACCGAAGAGAATCTTCAAAGCCGCTGTCGTGGTGTGATGTTGATGGCGATCTCTAATAAAAAAGGCTACATGGTCCTAACAACGGGTAATAAAAGTGAGATGGCCGTCGGCTATGCCACGCTCTATGGTGATATGGCAGGTGGCTATGGAGTATTAAAAGATGTGTTTAAAACTTTGGTATTCGAACTATCGAAATACCGAAATACCATCGAAGAAGTCATTCCGCCAAGAGTGATTTCAAGGCCGCCATCGGCTGAGCTAGCACCAGACCAAGTGGACGAAGATTCACTGCCTCCATATCCTGTTCTTGATGAAATTTTACGTTTATACATAGAAGAAGATCAAAGTGCTCAGGCAATTATTGCTAAAGGCTTTGAAACTGATGATGTTAATCGTGTAATTAGGTTGGTCGATATTAATGAGTATAAGCGACGCCAGGCCCCGATCGGTGTACGTTTAACCCAAAGAGGGTTTGGTCGAGATAGACGTTATCCTGTTACGAATGGCTGGAAAGCAGGTGTTTAGGGTCTGTGTTATTTAAAGCAATAAAAAAGCCGCTGATATTGAGCGGCTTTTTTATTGCTTTTTTATGAGGCTAGAGGACGTTGCTCTTAGTCAACTAATCCAAATGTAATCACGTTCCAAAGGCTGCGACGATCTTTTTGGGACCATTCGCTTAACTTAAATTGACCTTTTGAAATTTGCTTATGTTTAGGGAAGTTAGCTACAAGCACTTTAAAGCTTTTGTCTGCCAGCTCTTGTTCTCCCAGTAAGGTATAACCTTCTACCATTAATACTAGGCCTTCTGCGACGTGGGCTGTACCTTGATAAGTCTCAATTATGTTTTTACCACGATTGGCGGCTGCTAGGTAAGCATGACGCTTTAGATAGTAACGGGCCACGTGTACATCGTGTAAAGCGAGTCGGTCACGCAGGTATATCATGCGTTGACGTGCATCGTAAGCGTACTGACTTTGAGGGAATCGGCCAATTAACTCTGAAAACTCTTGAAAGGCTTCACGAGCAGGTGTGGAATCGCGCATGGCTTCATCATCAGCAAAGTAGCGTTCAACCAAGCTAAGGCCCAGCTCATAGGTTGTAAGTGCTTTCATATAGTAGGCATAGTCGACTTTTTCGTGTTCGGTATGTAAGCGAATAAAGCGTTCAGCGCTAGCACGAGCTCCTTCAAGTTCTTGAGATTGGAATTGAGCATAGATCATTTCAAGCTGTGCTTGTTCGCTGTACTTACCAAATGGGTACCGGCTTTCTAGCTTTTGTAGGGTCTCAACGGCCAAAAAGTAGTTTTGGTCATCAATGGCCTTTGAGGCTTTTTGAAATATTTCTTGTTCGGTTTCTTCTGCTCTAACGTTGTTGCCATTCGAGCTGCAGGCGGCCAATGTATAAATGGCCAAAAGGATCATAAGAATTCGCATAGGTATATCTGTTATAATCTTAAGTAAAGTTACGTTAATTGTTGTGTGGTGCTAATAAGCCTGCAATTTAACCACAACAGTCGCGGTTCACCAAGGCGCAGTTGATCACGGCCAGGTCATTAAGGTTTGTAAATGTCAGAACATATCCAACAAAGTATTAAAATACCCAACGAACTGGGTAATAAGCGGTTCGACCAGGTTGCAGCACAATTGTTCCCTGATTTTAGTCGTGCACGTCTCCAGTCTTGGATTCAAGACGGTTCCTTGACTGTCGATGGTGAAATTAGAAGATCGAAAGATAAGCTGATCGGTGGCGAGCTTTTAAAGATCGATGTTATCACTCAAGCTGAAGGTGAATGGCTGCCTGAAGAAATGGAAATTGATATCGTTTATGAAGATGATCATATAATGATCGTTAATAAACCTATGAATATGGTGGTTCACCCAGCTGCGGGGAATTTAACTGGTACATTGTTGAATGGTTTGTTACACCACTGTCCTTCATTACAAAGTATCCCAAGAGCTGGCATTGTCCATCGGTTAGATAAAGATACCACGGGTTTGATGGTAGTGGCCAAAACGCTGCAAGCTCAAAACAGTATTGTTGAGCAGCTTCAGAGTCGTGAAATGGGCCGTGAGTATGAGGCGATTGTTCAGGGTACTTTGACCGGTGGCGGAAGTGTGAAGGAGCCTATGGCGCGTCATGCTAAAGATCGAACCAAGATGGCGGTACACCCAACAGGTAAAGACGCGGTGACGCATTACAGAATTTTAGAAAAATTCCCATCCTTTACGCATGTGAGAGTGAAGCTAGAGACAGGGCGAACGCATCAAATTCGTGTGCATATGGCGCATATTAAGCACCCGTTAGCGGGGGATCAAACTTATGGTAGTCGCGTTAGATTGCCAAAAGGAGTGAGCTCGGAATTAAGGGAGGTTTTACGTCAATTCCCTAGGCAGGCTTTACATGCAAAACGTATCGAACTTCATCACCCAAATACAAATAAAATCATGCATTGGGAAGTGGATTTACCAGAAGACTTTCAAGAGTTGGTAGAAGTGCTTCGATATGATTCTGAGCACTCTGACGAGGTGGAGTATTAAGCCGGCGATTCAATTGCTTAATTTTTTGCAGGCAGATTGGCCAGTGCCAGCATCCGTAAAAACCTTGATCACAACAAGAGAGGGAGGGGTGAGTGATGCCCCATATGCCTCGCTTAATCTGGGTGGCCATGTTGGGGATAAGTCTGTGTCAGTCGCCAAAAACCGTGCGCTACTCTCTAAAAACCTACCACGTGAGCCATATTGGCTGAATCAAGTACATGGTATTGATGTGCTTGAGGTAGGAATATCTAAATCAGTCATGCCTAATGCTGACGGCAGTTATACTTCAGAAATCAATCAGGTATGTTGTGTTATGACTGCGGATTGCCTGCCCGTATTACTGTGTAATGCACAGGGTACAAAGGTAGCTGCCGTACATGCTGGCTGGCGGGGTTTATTGGATGGCATTCTTGACGTATCAGTTAGCAAATTCGACCCTAACGATAAGGTATTAGCCTATTTAGGGCCTGCTATAGGGCCAGCTTCTTTTGAGGTTGGGGAGGAGGTTCGAGAGGCCTTCGTGACTAGATCGGCTAATACAGAAGTCGCTTTCCGAGCATCTGGAAACTCAGGTAAATGGCTGGCGGATTTATATAGTTTGGCGAGAATTCGATTAAACTCAGTAGGGGTCGTGGATATCTTTGGCGGTGAGCGTTGTACGTTTATTGAGGCTGATAAATTCTTTAGTTATCGACGAGATGGGCAAACTGGCCGAATGGCCAGCTGCATCTGGATTGAAGGGTAACTCTAAATTATATTACTGTGAGCAGAATTCACTTACTTGTGCCTTCGCATCCTTAATAAGTTTTGCTCGACCCTCAACGTCATACCATTCACGCTCGCCATTCTCTAGGGTTTTATAGACCCTTCCATTCGCTTCTAAGTCTCTAAGTTGTTGTTTCGCTAGTTCGCAGTTCTTGGCTTTACGCTCAATGTCTTTTTCATCTTCTTTGTCTTGTTCATTTTGAGTATTTCGACCCACACTGTCTTCAAGCAGCTTTTGACGCATTGTATTTAAGTTATCGTTTGAGCTTGTATTGTTAGTTGATTGGGCTGATGTGACCTTTACTTCTTTAGCTTGAGAGGCTTCTGATGGTGGAAATTGAGAAAACTGAGTTTGCCCGTTTTCATCAACCCATTTATATACCTGTGCAGCTTGAGTCGTGACTGTAGTGAGTAGGCTTAATAAAATAATAAGCAGTAACGGGAATTTCATCTTTAATCCATGTGTAAATAGGGGTTTTTAACTGTATTCAGAGTGTAACAGTATCTATTTTGGTGCAAAAGCAAAGTATTACAGGCTGAAGCTGAGAAATGCAAAGCAATAACAGTCTATATCAGTGTTTTGGCTTGACTTAGCGGTGTTGGCTGTCAAAATATCTACCCCAAAATTAGCACGTTATCTAACACCCTTGATAAGTCTTTTTTGTGGCTCCCTGAAGAAAAGACCTTTCTTCAGTCAAATTCTTTTCGGTTGCCTAAGATGCAGCTGAATTTGATAAAACACTACAAGTGTTTTATTACTTCAAATGAAACTGCTTTGCTGCTTAAACGTGTCGTTTTTTGATGCGTAAAATGAATGGGCAAGTCAGTTATTGAATAATTTCCCTGCTTACAAATGTGTAGGCAAGTGATGAGAGGAAAAAGCTGTGGAAATGCTTTCCGGCGGTGAAATGTTGGTTCGATCCCTTCATGAAGAAGGTGTTGAATACGTTTATGGCTACCCAGGTGGTAGTCTTTTGCATGTGTATGATGCGTTTTATAATCAAAGTGCAGTCAAGCACGTCTTGGTTCGCCATGAGCAAGCTGCAGCCCATATGGCTGACGGTTATGCTCGAGCAACAGGTAAGCCAGGTGTAGTTATGGTGACATCTGGTCCTGGTGCAACCAATACAATTACAGGTATCGCGACAGCGTTTACTGACTCTATTCCTATGATTGTCATTACTGGTCAAGTAATGAGCCATCTAATTGGCGATGATGCTTTTCAGGAAACAGACATGATGGGTATTTCTCGCCCGATTGTTAAGCACAGTTTCAGTATTAAGCATCCTAGCGAAATCGCTGAAGTGGTTAAAAAAGCATTTTATATCTCAACCACGGGTCGCCCTGGACCTGTTGTAATCGATATACCAAAAGATATGACGGTACCAAATGATCGTCACGAATATTCATACCCTAAGAAAGTGAAAATTCGTTCTTATACTCCACCTCAAAAAGGACACAGTGGCCAGATCCGTAAGGCTGTTGAATTGTTACTTGAAGGTAAGCGCCCAATCATTTACTCAGGTGGTGGTGTTGTTTTAGGTAAAGCATCCGATCAGCTACGTAAGCTTGTTCGAGAATTGAATTACCCAATCACACAAACATTAATGGGTTTAGGTGCTTATCCTGCGACTGATCGTCAGTCGTTAGGTATGTTAGGTATGCACGGTTCTTATGAAGCTAATATGGCTATGCATAATGCAGATGTGATTCTAGCATTAGGAGCACGCTTTGATGATCGTGTTACCAATGCGGTTAATAAATTTTGCCCTGATGCAAAAATCGTTCATGTAGATATTGATCCATCTTCTATTTCTAAAACCGTTGATGTAGACATTCCAATTGTTGGTCCAATGGATAATGTTTTAGATGAGATGCTTGAGATTCTTGCAGAGATTAAAGCGGATAAAAACAGTGCTGCTTTACCAGATCAAGCAGCTCTTGAGAGTTGGTGGAATCAAATTGATGAATGGCGTAAGCGTCATGCTGGTAAATACGATAAAAACGAAAGTGGATTGTTAAAGCCTCAAGAAGCGATTCAAGGTTTGTGGGACGCGACAAAAGGGCAAGCCTATATTTGTTCGGACGTTGGTCAGCATCAGATGTTTGCTGCGCAATATTACAAATTTGATGAACCAAACAAATGGATCAACTCAGGTGGCTTAGGCACAATGGGATTTGGTTTTCCTGCTGCCATGGGGGTTAAATTAAACTTCCCAGACGAAATGGTTGTTTGTGTAACCGGTGAAGGTTCAATTCAAATGAACATTCAAGAAATGTCTACCTGCTTGCAGTATGGCATTCCCGTGAAAATCTTCTGCTTGAACAACGGTACTTTAGGTATGGTTCGTCAGTGGCAAGACATGAACTATGAAGGTCGCCACTCTAGCTCTTATATGGAATCACTTCCAGACTGGGGCATGCTAGCAGCGTCTTACGGTCACGTAGGCATTAATGTAGAAGGCAAAGAGCAGTTAGATCAAGCTATGGCTGATTGCTTCGGTAAATATAAAGATCGTTTAGTATTTGTTAACGTAGTGATTGATCCGGATGAGCACGTGTATCCAATGCAAGTACCAACAGGTGCTATGCGAGACATGTGGTTAAGTAAGACGGAGCGCACCTAATGAGACATATAATATCGATTTTATTAGAAAATGAACCAGGTGCATTAGCGCGAGTAGTTGGCTTGTTTGCACAGCGTTCTTATAATATTGAGACGTTAACTGTAGCGCCGACTGAAGATCCAACTTTGTCTCGTATGACAATCACGACTTCTGGTCCTGATCGTGTTATCGAGCAAATCACAAAGCAATTAAATAAATTAATTGAAGTAGTGAAGCTGGTTGATTTGACAGAAGGTGAGCATTTAGAGCGTGAACTGATGCTAATTAAAGTAAAAGCATCCGGCGCGCAGCGCGCTGAAATTAAGCGTACTTCTGATATTTTCCGTGGTCAGATTGTTGATGTAACTGCTAATGTTTACACAATTCAATTGACTGGTAAAACAGTAAAATTAGAAGCGTTTATTGAAGCTATTGGCCCAAGCTGTATTTTAGAAACCGTTCGAACAGGTGTTTCTGGTATTGCTCGAGGTGAGAAAACGTTAAGTATTTAATTATTTAACATTTATATGTTTGAAGAAAAAGGGTTATAACTTATGTTATAACCCTTTTTTTATGATAGTAATTTAGTCGGGATAGTTATTTTTTACCTAGTAGCAAAACCCCTAGTATTACTAAGCTCAGTCCAGCTATGTGATAAATGCTAATGGCCTCTCCTAAAATCACAGCGGCTAGTATCACTGTAAATACAGGGCCAGTTGTCCCTGTAATAGCGGCTCGTTCAGATCCAATCATAGAAATAGCAGCACTCATAGCATAACTCGGAATAACCGTGCTAAAAAAAGCAAGGGTTAAAGCTAATGCGTAAATTGAGTTTGGAAGATTGATTACCTCACTTATTTCGATACTTACAAAATGTAGTTGAGTAAATAAGCAAGAAGCTACCATTGCAGTTGAGGTGAATACACCAATGCCCATCTTGGTAATCATGGGTTTACTTAATAAGACATATACTGCAAATGTCAGGGCACATGTAAGCATTAGAAAAATACCCACGGGTGAGCCGGTTAGGTTTAGTTCGCCTGGTAGTAGTAATAAAATGCCAGCGTAAACAATTGATAAGGCCAATATCATTTTTTTACTGGGTATTTTTTTATCGTAAATGGACTTTATTAAAACCACTAAGCTAGGGTATGCATATAGAATAATCCTTTCTGCCTGAGCGCTGATTGTTTCTAGTGCCAGTAAATCTAAGTAGCTAGATAGAAAATATCCGATAAAACCAACTGCAATGACAGCAGGGATATGGCGCTTATTTTTAATTAACTGATGTCGCTGAATAAATAGCATAGCGAGATAAAAAGGCAGTGCAAACCACATTCTTAGTACCATCAAGGATTCACTAGAAGCGCCAAGAGCATAAGCTTCTTTAATAATGATGGGTTTGAGTGAAAACATAAAGCTAGCTAATAAAGCGAGCAGTAAGCCATTTCGAATGGATGTATCAATGTTATTGTTTTCAATAAGCTTGGTCATAACCCTTTCCTAATATAATGGTTGGTATAAATAAAAAGGCTGGTATTAGGAGAGATGAAAATCCATCGGCTGCTAATAACAGCCGAGACACGCATAGTGATGTCCTAGCCGTAAAACGCTAGAAGCCACCAGAAAGATTTAAATGAAGAAAGTAGTAACATTTTCATACCTGCATGTAAGCTTGTAATTAAAGCCAGATAGTTTGTAGGTTGCAAGAAATATAAAAAATTGAACCTAAAGTTAAAACAGGCATACTACTTTTTTGCTATATAAGGATAAGCTTAGTGTTTTCATTCCCAACTCCCGTATATCTAATTACCATTGCTCAGGCTATGGGGATGTTGACTGCGCCTCTGGTTATTTTCGTAGGTGGTTTTATTGGTCTGTCTCTAGCACCATCACCCTCTATGGCAACCCTGCCTGTCGCAGCGTTAATTGTTGGAGTTGCCCTTGCTGGTATGCCAGCTGCGCTTATTATGCAAAAAATTGGTCGAAAAAGTGGTTTTGTTTATGCCACGTTAATAGGCTTGTTAGGATCAATTTTGGCGATTTACAGTATACGAAATGGTTTATTTTGGGGTGTCTGTATAAGTGTGTTGCTATTGGGGATGCACTTAGCATTTGTGTATCAATTTAGATTTGCAGCGCTTGAGTGGGTTAAGCCTAAACAGGCGGCTCAAGCCACCAGTTTTATGATGTTGGGAGGTTTGGTTGCAGCCTGGGTAGGACCTGAAATGGCTATGTTTGGTATAGATTTCCTGTCTGTTAAGTTCACAGGTACATTTTTATTGCTCGCTATTGCTCATGGTTTACTGTTGATTATGGTGAATTTTATTGAGTTTGTTGATTTGAAAAAAGCAGATAATACTGAGAAAGGTCGCTCATGGGTTGAGTTGTTAAAATCTCCTGGTATAGCAGCCGCAATCGTATGCTCAGCGGTGGCGTATGGTGTTATGAGCTTAATTATGACTGCGACACCGGTTAGTATGAGTGAGGTTCAAAATTTTCCGTTATCAGATACTAAGGTTGTTATTCAGAGTCATATAATGGCCATGTTTGCACCGTCTATATTTGCGCCCTTACTTTTAAAATACATTAATACCGCGCAAATGCTCTTGCTGGGGTTGGTAGCTATGATTGTTGCAATTACAATTGCACTACTGGATCAAAGTTATTGGGGTTACTGGGGGGCGTTAATATTTATTGGTTTCGGCTGGAACTTCAGTTTCGTAGCTGGTACCAGTTTATTAGCTCAGAGTTATGCGCCAGAAGAAAGTTTTAGTGCACAAGCAGTTAATGAGTTGGCGGTGTTTGGTACGCAGGCGGTTATGTCATTGCTAGCTGGTGTTATTGTATTTAATTATGGCTGGAATGCTTTGAATTTATTTGCCATACCACTATTAGCGTTCGCTTTGTTTATGCTTGGGCGTTGGTATTTGAAAACAGACCGTCAGATAAGTTAGTAGAGTTTTAAATTTTAAGCATAGAAGTGAGATTTTTTGGAGCGCTGCATTGGTTTGATTAATAGGGTGGCTTGATATGAGGCCTTTTTATTAGCAAGTAGTTAACGAGCGTGTTTAATTGTTTGCCACACCTTAATTAAATTGGATAAGACTCTCTAAGTTAAGGATAGGTAGTTGGCCTGCTTTATATGGTTACTTCAAAACTTGGTTAAAAGTGGGTAATTGTTATTGTTTAGGCCTTTCTTAATATTCATCTTATTCCGATTACATATACCGACTCTGGTTAAGCTCCGCAATAGTGGGCTGGTTGTTTTTTGATCAGCCTTTAGGGTCGCTTCTTTGGTGTCGGGTTTATCTATCTATGGTTTGAGTAGTTTGGTCGATAATTCACCTGATTCCACATGCTTTAAATTAACTTTTAAAAGGTGTTGACGAAAAACCTAATGTGCGTAGAATGCGCCATCCCAACAAGGCAGGGCCATTTATTTAAGGCTTTTAAATTGTTGTTTTGAAAGGAAAAAGACGCAAAATTGATCGAAAGATCAGATTGTAGAAAAGAGTTTCAAGTAAAACAGAATAACAGGTTGACGCACTTATATATCAATGTAGAATGCGCGCCTCGCTTAACGAAGCGGCCTTTGAAAAAGGGTTAGAAAATCAGTTTT
>JAWUVN010000071.1:0-10292 GCA_034112345.1 Bermanella sp.
CAAACGCAGTATCCACGTCTTTTTTTCCATACACATGGGGGATGCCTAAGGTGTCTCGTATGATTTCAACATCATACTGTTTGGCTTTAGCAATTAGGACACGGCCATCAGGAATTTTTGGTAAGGTTAAATAGGCGGCTAATATACCGACAACCAGCAAGTAACTTATTGAAAAGGTAATCCATTTAAGGGACAAATATTTCATGATCATTTATTTTTATTGTGGATATGCTCTTATTTGAGCATATCCATAGAAAAATAACAGAGGGGAATTGGGACAGAAGCCTTGTATCTACTGAATTGTTTTTGTGGGAGGGCGCTTGCGCACGATTCTGTTTGGACTATAAAAAAATTATCGCGCGCAAGTAGCATACCCAGTGAACAAAGTGAATGCATTGAGTGCGCCCTACCACAAGGTTTAAATCATTAAAAATCTACGCCCTTCCTAGCTTTAACACCGGCTTTATAGCAATGCTTAACTTCTTTTACTTCAGAAACCGTATCTGCAATCTCTTGCAATGCTGAACCGCCCCCACGACCCGTTACAATTACACTCTGTTCTCTAGGACGGTTTTTAAGTGCATTGATAATGCGTTCTTCATCTAAATATTTATAACCAATCATATAGGTCAGTTCATCTAACAGAACTAGGTTATAGCGATCATCTTTTAGCATTTTTTCTGCCACGGCCCATGTACGCTCAGCGGCTTCAATATCCGAAGTACGATCTTGCGTGTTCCAAGTAAACCCGGTGCCCATTTGGTAGAAATCTTCTTCTTCAAATGAAGGCAATAAACTGGCTTTTTCTTTTAAGAAAATCTCTTCGCCTGAAAGCTGAACCCCTTTAATAAACTGAACAACACCCACTTTATGGTCATAACCCAATGCACGAAGCACCATACCAAAACCAGAGCTGCTTTTGCCTTTACCATTTCCGGTTAACACAATCATGACTCCACGCTCTTCATCAGCGGCTTTTATATTGGCATCAACCTTTTCTTTTTGCTTCTCCATGGCCTTTTTATGTTTATCATTCTTTTTATCTTCAGGCTGATCGTTGCCACTTACGTTTGATTCACTCATAACTTCATCACCTAATGTGTATTTAAATCTAATGGTTTATGTTCGTTAAAACTACTTAGTGCTACTTCTAATCTTTTCCAATCTGAATTTTCATTGGGCATACCAATTCTAATACCTGATTCGTCATCCAATAATCTTACATAAATTCCTAATTTTAAAAGATGCTCATTAAGAATTTTTGCATTACTGGTTAGATACGTACGAAAAAAATCAGTACCTTGAGTTTTCAAACCCAGTGACTTCAGTAACTTCAGTAGCTTCACTGAGCTGGTCTTTATATTTTTGTTAACTTCATACTGCCAATTGGCATCTAAAAAGGCCGTTGTGGCTATCTGCTGTGCAGCGCTGTTGATCGACCACTCATTTAATAGGTTCTTTACATTACCTATTATCTGATCACAAGCCATGATCGAACCTAAGCGAATACCTGGGAGGCCAAAATACTTCCCAAAAGACCTTAATACAATAAACCCTTGCTGCACGCTTTCTGCAACACAACTGTACTCTGGTGTTAAATCAATAAAGGCTTCATCTACAATCAGCCAAGCATCATTACTTAATAATAATTTATGCGCATCTAGCAATGATTGTTTAGAACAATGATATCCCGTTGGGTTATTCGGATTAATCACAACACAAGATTGCGCGCGGCCAAGCTGATCAATGCTTGGCATATCATCATAGTATTCAATATTAAAACCCCAGGCCGCCCATGCTTTTACATGTTCATTAAATCCCATGCGTGGCAATAACACGGGCCGACTATCATTCGTATTTTGTTCACATAACTTTCGAATTAAAGGCAAGTTTTGAATGGCCCACATTGAACCCGGTATAGGCAAGCCATGATCCACACCGTAATAACAAGATGCGGCTGCAATTAAGTCGGAATGGCCTTGTGGCAAGTGCTTAAAACAAGCGCTGGCATTGATATCAACTGGGTAACGAAATGGGCTGATGCCTGTAGACAAATCGATCCACGGCAGTAACTGCTCTGGGTAATCTTGTTTAACACGATCAAGTTGACCGCCATGATGAAAACCAGATGCTTGGATCATAATTTGTTTATCCAAAAATAATCTAACACTAGGCGAAATAAGTCTGTGTTTTCATCTTGATAGCTTACGAAGAAGTATTCCAATACCCCGACACATATTATTAATAGCCCACTGGTCAGGTACATTAAGATAATACTGCGTTTAATATCGAGCATACTGGCTGATCGACCCAACCCTAATTCTAATCTAGATTTACGCTTGCCCTGATACACGGCATCACCGCCTAGTTTTATGCCCAATGCACCTGCGCCTGCTGCCATAACAATTCCCGCATTAGGGCTATACCATGGCCGGCCTGTGAACCAAATACTTTTTATAGTGGCGATGCATTTCATTGATGAACTCAACACCATTAAAAAGGCAGTAATACGTGCAGGAAGATAACCCAACACATCATCTGTACGAGCTGACCATTTGCCAAACTGTTCATAACGTTCGGTACGGTATCCCCACATAGCATCTAATGTATTCGTTAAACGAAATAAAACGGCACCGGGTGCACCAAAAATAATAAAAAAAATCATAGGACCGATAATGGCGTCATGTGTATTTTCTGTCACGGTTTCGATGGTGGCTGTGGCCATTTGGCTTGGTGTTGCCGCTTGAGTATCACGACTTACAATCATTGATAACGCTGTGCGAGCTTGATTCAATTTTTTTGTATCTGAATCGGCACTTAACAAGGGCTCATACACAGCATACGCATGTTGCCTTAAACTTTTTTGACCTATTGTAAAATACAGAATTACGGCATTAATAAACCAATATACATACTCTGAAAAATAGATATGACACAACCACATCAATATAGTCGTAAGTAACACCAAAGGGATGACAGCCAAGCACCAGCAAAAAATTCCTGCTAAAAATTGGGATTGATTTGAATGCGTATAAAATGTTTTTTCTAGATAGCTGACGTATCGACCAAACGCAAGTAAAGGATGAAAACGCTTTAGCTCACCAAAGACCTCATCCAATATTAATGCGGTTAATAGTAGTAACGTCATAACACTTAATGCTTCACCAAACGAATTTGGTCAAATGTTTCACATACCGTTTGAGTGGCTTCAATCACACGTAAAGAAAAACGATGCAATATATCGCCATTAATACGATAAATATGATTATTTTTAACCGCAGGAATCTCTGGCCAGTCTTCCCACTTAAGTCCTGACAGTTTTCCATTATCATGCCCATGTGAACTTGGGATAATGATGGCCTGCGGAGCACTCAACAAGACAGTCTCTAAGCTTATCTGAGGGTATTCTACCGATGGATCTTGCATTATATTTTCCCCTCCACAGATTTCCATCATCTCGTTAATCCAACTTCCTGTAGAAATAGTACGAATAGGCGATGACCATAATTGATAAAAGAAACTTACCTTCGGCTTATCTTTGTTTTTATTTTTCAGAGCCGCCAATACTGAATGTAAATCTTTAATTAGTGCATCGGCTTTTGCCGAAGTTCCCGTCAACTGACCTAACACACTGATCTCTGTGGCTATGTGCTTTAAGCGTTTTGTAGCACTGCGATATACAGGCAGACCTAACGACTCTAGCTGATTAATATCTTCATCACTGTTACCACCTTGCCAAGCCACCACTAAATCGGGCTTCAACTCTAGTACTCGTTCCATTTGTATGCCGTGATATCCACCTATGCGCTCGATATCTTTTGCCGCTTCAGGAAAATCGGCAAAGTCGGTAGTGCCTATTATTCGATCCCCTACCCCCAGCGCAAATAACAACTCAACGCTATGAGGGCTTAATGCAATAATACGCTGTGCATTTTTAACATTTGGTAATTCATAACCATAAGCATTTGAAAAAAAACTGATTGAAATTAAAATAACGAATAAACGTAACATACGATTCCTAATACTTATAATTTGAAACACGTCTTCTAAGACCAACTTTTACGGCGCATCACTAACAAGAAAAATACACTGCCGATGGCCGCGGTAATAATACCCACAGGCAACTCATGGCCGTGAATCAAGCTACGCGCCACCACATCAACCCAAACCATGAAAACACCTCCAAACAACACAATAATCCACATAAGATGTCGGCTATGATTCACATAGAGTCGTCGCACGATATGTGGAATCATTAATCCCACAAAACCAATTCCCCCTGTATTTGCCACCAGAATAGCCGTCATGAGTGAGGTTAATAACAACATGCTAATTCTAACTTTTTGAACCTCAACACCTAATGATCGCGCGTTTTCATCACCGGCTAACAATGCCGTCAACTGTCGTGTAAAACCAGAAAATAAAATAAAGCAGATAATTAAAATAATAAATGGCAACATTAAATTGTCCCAATCAGCTCTAGAAAAACTGCCCAAGCTCCAAAATAATAATGAAGATGCCGCCTGAGGATCTGATGCATATAACACCAAACTGGTTGCCGCACTAAACATAAATGATGTGGCCACACCTGCCAGCACCATACGCTCAATCTGTACGCTTCTTCCTGCTAAACTTATGACAATTAACACGGAAATTGCACTGCCTATAAATGCACCGCCGGTTATTCCCATTCTCATCCAATCAGAAAACAATCCCTGACCCGCTAATCCAGCGCCAGCAAACGCGATAACCAATACGGCACCAAATGTGGCCCCCGAACTGATCCCAAATAGATACGGATCAGCTAACGGATTACGTGTCACGGTTTGCAACACACTACCCGCTAACGACAAACCAGCTCCGGTTAAAAAGGCTAATATAATTCGTGGCAACCTAAGCTCTAATACAATTCGTTCTTTTAATGCGTCACTGCTACAAGCATCACTGAATTGTGAGCAAACAATATTAAACACATCCGAAACGGATATATTTGCCACACCTAACACCAATGCCATAACCGGACTAATAATCGCTAACAGAATCAAAATAATCACGGGAAGCTTATTCATTGTTTTTCCCTTTCTTAGGTTCAGATGCCATGTCATAAGAATAAGTAATACGAACTTGATTTGAATCGTCTTTAGAAAATGGATGATCATCAATTTGAACGCACGTATTAAACACATTAGATATCAGATCTTCTGTTAACACTTGTGCTGTAGACCCTTGCTTAATAATTTTTCCATGATCAATCACCAAAATATAATCACAAAACGCAGCCGCTAAATTTAAATCATGAATAGACGCTAAAACACTGATGCCCATATTCTTGACCATATTTAGCATTTCAATTTGATAGTGCACATCTAGGTGATTGGTAGGCTCATCCATAATAAGCAACTGTGGATTTTGAACATGGGCTCTGGCCAACATGACTCGCTGTTTCTCACCGCCTGAGAGTTGTTCGAAAGGCTGTTTAGATAAATTAGATAAATCCATTTTGATAATGGCATCTGAAACTCGGTTTAAATCTTTTTTCGTGGTCCATTCAAACAAACCTTTATGAGGGGTTAATCCCTGCGCCACAACATCCCAAACGGTTAGGCCCATCTGGTTACTGTGCTCTTGTAAAATAACCGCTATTTTTTTAGCTTGCTCACGAGCATTTAAATCGCTTAGGTTTTTACCTTGTAAAAGCATACTGCCTAATTGAGGTTTATTAACCCCATACAGACAACGCATTAACGATGATTTTCCCGCACCATTAGGGCCGATTAAACCCACAAATGCACCTTCAGGTATGTTGAATTCAATTTCGCTTAAAATAGGAGTATCACCCGCAGACCAATGCAGGTTATGAACTTGAAGAATATTGTTCATATTGGTTCCTAATTTATTTAACGCATAATGCGTAAAAAATACGGAACACTTTAAGAATGAAAATGCAGATATACATTTTCATACATCAGGTAGCCCCGCCTGAAATTTACAATTATCCACATCCACTTTTGACAGCAGCGTTTATGATCAGGTATCTGGCTTGTATTTAAAAAGGTGTTAACAGCCTTTTAATACTTACAGTTGCGGGTACAGCTTCGGAATTGTTTGACAACAACTGAATTGACAAACGCACCGTATTCCCTGACAGCTAAGTCGGATATTAAAACCCCCTTAGCCAAATAAAAGCAGCAAGAGTATAACCTAGATGCGAGCCCTTCAACAGACTCAGGATGAACAGGTCAGTTGTAGCATAGAGAAACCGGGGATTGTGGGAGGGTACGCCCTCCCACAATTTCATGCTCATTTATTAAGACATAAAAAAACCCAGATCACGTTCATGATCTGGGTTTTTTAAATGCTGCCGTTAAAAAGCAGCAAGCTTACTTTCCGTCTTAGATGTCTGAAATAGACTTAAGAGGGTAGTTAGCAGGCAAAGGCAATGTCGCTACGCCAGTATCAATAGCTGCTTGAGCAACTGCAGTTGATACAATACCTAGTAGACGAGAGTCTGTTGCTTTTGGAATGATGTATTCACGACCAAATTCAAGAGAATCCAGACCGTAAGCATCTAGAACTTCTTGAGTAACAGGCTCTTTAGCTAAACCAGCAAGTGCTTTAGCTGCAGCCAGTTTCATTTCTTCGTTGATTGCAGTTGCGCGAACGTCTAATGCACCACGGAAGATGAATGGGAAGCCAAGAACATTGTTTACTTGGTTAGGGAAATCAGAACGACCTGTTGCCATGATTGCGTCATCACGAGCAGCCGCTACAACTTCAGGCATGATTTCTGGAACTGGGTTCGCACATGCAAAGATGATTGGGTTAGCAGCCATAGTTTTGATCTGCTCGCCAGTTACCATGTCAGGACCAGATAGACCCAAGAAGATGTCAGCACCTTCTAATGCGTCATCAAAAGTACGCTTGTCAGTATCCACTGCAAACATAGTTTTGTATTGGTTTAGATCATCACGACCAGTGTGGATAACACCTTTACGGTCACACATGAAGATGTTCGCTGGATTCATACCCGCAAGGATAAGAAGTTTAGAACAAGAAATCGCTGCAGCGCCGGCGCCTAAAACAGCCATTCTAACTTCACCGATTTTTTTGCCTTGAATTTCAAGCGCGTTCAATGCACCAGCAACCGTTACAATCGCTGTACCGTGTTGGTCATCGTGGAAAACTGGGATGTCGCACTGTTCTTTAAGAACACGTTCGATTTCAAAACATTCTGGTGCTTTGATATCTTCTAAGTTGATACCACCAAAAGTGATAGCAATACGACGTACAGTGTCGATGAACGCTTGTGGGCTTTCTGATTCTACTTCGATATCAATTGAATCAACGCCAGCAAAACGTTTGAAAAGAAGTGACTTACCTTCCATAACAGGCTTAGAAGCCAATGGACCTAAGTTACCTAGACCTAAAATTGCAGTACCGTCAGTAATAACCGCTACTAGGTTGCCTTTAGCAGTATATTTATAAGCATTTTCAGGATCTTCAGCGATCGCTTTAACTGGCTCAGCAACACCTGGGCTATAAGCTAAAGAAAGGTCGCGAGCAGAATCAGCAGGTGTAGTAAGTTCTACGCTGATTTTTCCTGGCTTAGGAAACTCATGGTAATCTAGTGCATCTTGTTTGAAATCTGACATTCTGACAATTCCATAATATTTAGTTATCACAAACTTGGAGTTACCAAGCCGGTTCGCTGTCAGGCGATGGCCGCGTATTATCCACCAATTTTTAAATGCATCATACCCCGCCAATCAATAATTTCGGGATTTTATGCCCAATAACGTCTCATGAGCGCACCCAGATCAATCAATGTGGGCCATATACTCAATCGCACTAAGAATATGCTTTGCACTCAATGATTATATAATTCGGTTATCAGTGCCCGCCTCTAAATAGCAGGCATAAAAAAAGGCGCTAAAAGCGCCTTTTTTTGAATCGTTTCCGATCTTGTTAAGTAATAATTACTTAGCACGACCACCGAAACGTTTCTTGAAGCGATCAATACGACCACCTTGATCCATAGTTTTCTGTTTACCAGTATAGAACGGGTGACACTGAGAACATACGTCTAAGTGCATTACGCCAGTCTTGGTAGACTTAGTGTTAACAACGTTACCACAAGAACAAGTTGCTGTTAGCACGTCATAAGTAGGATGGATTTCAGCTTGCATAATATTTCTCTCTTTCCAAAGTTGCCGCCACTTATTCTCTTTCGATCTTGCTAATATCACCTAAAGTGAACCAGTAAAACCAAGTGAGCCTCATAAGCACCGCTGGAATGGATATGTACACATATCCAAGGGTCGCGCATAATAACAGAATCGCGGATGACAGCAAACAACCATTTCGCATAAAAACTGAGCAATACATGACAAGAACAGCAGTAGGCCGCATAACAACTCTTAGCACATTGATAAGCCAATGATGAATGCAACGCCCTTCTATCTAAATATTGCACTGCCTGTTCCGCTGAACAAAACGTTCGACTACCTGCCCGAGCCCGATCAAGACATGAGCCGTTATCAGGCAGGCTTGCGTGTAAAAGTCTCATTTGCTAATCGCGAGCTAACTGGCGTGATTGTGGATATTCACCAATCACCCACTTACGACCCCGCCAAACTCAAGCCAATACTAGGTTTAATTGATAGTAAACCCTTACTTTCAAACGAGCTTTATAAAATTGGCCACTGGCTGCACAAGTACTATCACCAGCCTCTTGGAGAATGTTTAACGCTTTTACTGCCCGTACTGTTACGCAAAGGCGGCGAAGCCAACCTGACCACCCAGTCCTTTTATCGCTTAAATCCAGATAGACCCGCAGATAGCAGTGAGATTGGCCGCGCGCGCCGACAAGTTGAATTACTGGAATACATGTTGGCGCCCGAACACGCTGAGTCGGGCTTGTGGCAAAAAGACATAGTCGAAGCAGGCTATACGCCCGCCATTATTAAAGGCCTAACTGAAAAAGGGTTTATCCAGCATCACGACAAACCCAGCTTTCAAGCATTAGCCGGATCAGCCCAACAAGCACCGTTATCACTAAATGACGAACAAGCGCTGGCCGTAAACGAAATACATAATAGCCAAGGATTCAAACCCTTCTTATTAGAAGGCGTAACAGGTTCTGGCAAAACCGAAGTCTATCTACAAGCTATCGAACCTTACATAAAAGCCAACAAACAAGTCTTGATACTGGTACCTGAAATTGGCCTAACCCCACAAACCGTTCAACGTTTTGCCAAACGTTTTGATGCCGACATTTTATTATTGCACAGCCAGCTGAATGATCGAGAACGATTAGACGCCTGGCTACTTGCATCGCAACATAACAAAAATAGCCGCGCACAAATCATCATCGGCACCCGCAGCGCCATTTTCACACCTGCGCCAAATTTAGCCGCCATTATTATTGATGAAGAACACGACCAAAGTTTCAAACAACAAGACGGTATTCGCTATCATGGCCGAGACGTATCCGTAATGCGCGCCATGACGTTAAACATCCCCATTATTTTAGGCAGTGCCACCCCCAGCCTAGACACCCTACATAACGCCATTACAAATAAATACGCACACCTGCGCTTAACCGAACGAGCGGGTGATGCACAACCCCCTAAGCTGCACATTTTGGATATTAAAAAACAACCTGTGCACCATGGCCTAGCCGACGAATTATTACCTGAAATAAAAAACACCTTAGATAACGGCCATCAGGTTTTGGTATTTGTTAACCGCCGTGGTTTTGCGCCCACACTGTATTGCCCCGACTGCGGCTGGATCAGTGAATGCAAACGCTGCGATGCAAAAATGACACTGCATCAAAAACCCGCGCACCTGCATTGCCACCATTGTGATAACAAACAAGCCTTACCTAAAAATTGCCCCACGTGTCTGAGCAATCAAATACAACCATTGGGGGCGGGTACTGAGCGTTTAGAATCACACTTACAATATCAGTTTCAAAATACACAAGTGATTCGAATAGACCGCGACAGCACGCAAAATAAAAACTCAATGGAAACGCTACTTCAACCTGTTCACGCAGGTGACCCTTGCATACTAGTGGGCACACAAATGCTGGCCAAAGGCCATCACTTTCCAAAAGTGGCATTAGTGATCATGGTGAATGTCGACAGCGGATTTTTCAGTGCGGATTTTCGCTCCATGGAAAAAACAGCGCAGCGTATTTTACAAGTGGCTGGGCGCGCAGGCCGAGAAAGCATAAAAGGCAAAGCCGTTATTCAAACCGAATTTTCTGACCACCCGTTACTGCATTT
>JAWUVN010000072.1:0-14107 GCA_034112345.1 Bermanella sp.
TTAATAAGAATAATACGAGTGATTATTGAATGAGAATAAAATCCCCGAGATATTAACAGCCACAAAAAAGGCCCACCTAGGTGAGCCTTTTTTGTTAATAGCTTTGTAGCCGTTTTGAGTGACGGCTAAAATCGAACGAGATCACTTCGATTGCCATTGCAGTGGCTTCACCACCACCAATACAAAGTGCCGCAACACCTTTTGTTTTGCCTTTCACTTTAAGCGCGTTCATCAAGGTAACGATTAAGCGAGAACCGGTAGAGCCAACAGGATGACCTTGTGCACAAGCACCACCAAAGATATTCACTGTTTCAGGGTCTAAACCTAGCTCGATGATTGGCATCATTGCGACCATTGCGAATGCTTCGTTGATTTCGAAAAGATCAACGTCATCTTTTGTCCAGCCCGCTTTAACAAGCAAGTTTTCAATGGCGCCTACTGGTGCAATTGTGAATTCGCTTGGGTGTTGTGATTGCGTTGCGTGAGCAACAATGCGTGCTAATGGCTTAATGCCACGAGCTTCGGCTTCAGATTCACGCATTAAAAGCAATGCAGATGCGCCGTCGGAGATTGACGATGCGTTGGCAGCCGTAATGGTGCCGTCTTTAGCAAATGCTGGGCGTAAAGTCGGGATTTTTTCGATGTTAGCGTTAAACGGCTGTTCGTCTTGATCAACAACGGTTTCGCCGCGGCGAGTCTTAACAGTAACAGGAACAATCTCTTCTTTAAGTTGGCCGGCTTCGATAGCAGCTTTAGCGCGTGTTAAAGATTGGATAGCGTAGTTATCCATGTCTTCACGGGTGTAACCTTTCTGCGTAGCCACGTCTTGTGCGAATGATCCCATTAGGCGACCTGTTTCAGCGTCTTCTAGTCCATCTAAGAACATGTGGTCCATTGCTTGGTCTTGGTGACCCATGCGGTAGCCTTTACGAGCATTTTGTAGAATGTAAGGTGCGTTAGTCATGCTTTCCATGCCGCCTGCAACCATGATGTCGTTGGTGCCAGCTTTGATCAGGTCGTGAGCAAACATGGTGGCTTTCATACCTGAACCACATAACTTGTTGATAGTCGTAGCACCCGTTGAATCAGCTAAGCCAGCTTGACGCATAGCTTGGCGAGCAGGGCCTTGTTTTAGGCCTGCAGGTAGTACGTTACCCATGATAACTTCTTGAACGTCTTCTGCTTTGATGCCTGCACGTGCAACCACTTCTTTAATTACAACGGCACCTAGCTCAGGTGCTGTTACAGCAGACAAGCTGCCTTGAAAACCGCCCATTGGCGTACGAACACCACTTACAATTACAACGTTATCTTGTTTAGACATGACAGCCTCTTTAATGTGTGAGCTAATAAATTATGGCCAAGTTAGCCTAGGTGAAAAATACTGAGCTGCGAATTATAGCAGCGCCTTGGTTTGCGAAGCAATTTGGCCTCTATTCTATACCTTAAAAAGTCAGGTATACACTGAGTTTTTAAGACGATTATAGTGATATTTAAGTACAAATGATTAGGTTAAAAAACAGCCTTTTATTCTAGAGTAAAAGCATTATAATGACGCGATTCACTTGTCTTGGTGGCGTAGTATCACTCTTAGGAGATTTATTAATAAATAATTACCTGAGAGATAATCCCATCCTCAGACTATTTAATCATAAAAATAATGGATAGATACCAGTGGTATTAAAATCCTGCTTCAAATACAAAACAATAAAAAAAACAATAAATAATCAGCCTAGAAAATCATTGAAGTTAGTATGCAGAAACCCCAATTTACCAATTTTTGGGCGGACAGCTTTAAAAAGTTCTAAACGTTAAAAATAATAAATCTAGGCGAAAGCCAATCTTTTTTAATTCCATAAAATAACAAGGGAATAAAACTCATGCTTAAAAGAACACTTTTAGGCCTCGCAGTCACAGCCTCAATGGTTGGACTAGCAGGCTGTGATATCAGTAGCACATCGGATAACGCTGGGGTGAAACCAGCTGTTCAGGCTGCTTCAGATGCGGCTAAAGCGGCACGGGGTGTGACACCGACTTTTAACCCCATTCAAGCGAAGTTTTCAACAGGGATTGATTTATTATTTGCATCAGCATCAACAACTGATGGCACCGCAGATACAGGGCGTGCAGGTACATCTGAAGAATCGCCAGTTTCTAATGCCATTGATCAAATGGACGGTGGTATCGGCGTGACGACTGCCATCGACATTCCTATGTCAGGCTCAGTACTCGCTAATCAAAATTTTGAAAATAAAGTATTTTTAATTGCACTGGCGAATACAACTGTTGATCCACTAATTACAGCGTTAGATATAAAAGATATTTTAGGTCAGGGTGCAGCGGCGGTACTTGCTTCGCAGCCTGCGTATGGAACAGATTATCGTGTAGAAGCCATTAGCGTAGATGGCGGCACAAACAATATGATTCGAATCCTACCTCTTAAGCCACTTACAGCTCAAACCAAATATTTGGCCGTTGTCACCACGGGTGTGACGGATGCTGATGGAACAGCCATTGGAGTTAATCAAAACTATACCGATTTAGTCGGTAATACAGCGTCATTAGTCTCTCCAGCGTTAGGGGCTGTTAGAAGTGCGCTTCAGGCTTGGACAGGTTTAGCGGATGGTTATTTCGGAGCACTGGTTACAGCAACATTACTTCCAGCCAAGCCCGTTATTTCTTCCATAACAGCGCATACCACAATCGCAACAGATACCGTGTTATTGGGTATGGCATTGCCAAATGCTGCAGCTGATAAATTCCTTGCAGGTGCGGTTGCAAAAACAACTAAAGCGACGGTTCGTGCAAGTACGATTTTAGATCAAACCGATTTTGAAACGGTTTGGGCAAATATTGAAGGTGGTTATACTTCACAATCTGCAACTATTACCACGCTTCAAACTAATGTTGGTAGTGGTACGTCTATTGGTGGTAATGCTCACTCGCAACCAGCTAGCCGTACATCTAAAGTTGTCACGACTGGTGGTTTGAATGGTACAGGGACTCCGGCAGCGAATTTAGGGCTTCCTAGTCCAGGTTATGTATATCAGGGTAATATCTCTCTTCCTTATTATTCAACCGCAGCGACTCCTGCTGTAGCGGATCAAACGGCTACAGTAACAGATGCGGCGGCTGTTGCCGTTCAAGCTACAGCATGGAAAGCGGATGAAACTATTGGCGCGACGTTTAAAGCGGGTTTGACAAGCGGTATGACCGATGAGGAAAAGGCCGCGGTTATTATTCCACCTAAAGACGTCGATGGCTCAATGAATGTAAATGGTAACTTCCCGTTTGCCGCTAAAACATCCGATGTGAAAGTGCCGTTTATTGTGCATGCACCAGATGCAGATAACGACACAATATTGGACTGTGGCAGTAAGGCTGTTAATGATGCATCTGAAACAGCTGCTCTGTGCGGTGTTGTCGTATATGTGCATGGCATTACAGGTAGCCGTGGCCATTCATTGCCATTTGCACAAGGAATGTCTAACGCAGTGGGTGTGACTAATGCAGCAAACAAAGCAGTAATCGCAATTGATTTACCATTACATGGTATTGCCCCTCTTACATCCACAGGTATTGCAGATCCTTTCTTGGGTTTATCGTTTGATACTGGTTCCTTCGCAACTGCGGCAGAAGCAGATACTGATTTTGATGGTATTTCCGAGCGCCACTTTGGCTATGGCACGGATGCAAGCGGAGTATTAACGCCGTTAATATTTAACGATGCAGCCACAGTGGATACAGATGAAGCTTTAGCAGCAGCGGCATACCCTAATCTTAAAGCTAACTATTCAGGTGCAGCTTTCATTAACTTGAATAACTTCATGGTGACCCGCGATAACTTGCGTCAAGCAGTTATGGATCAGCTAAACCTAATCGCATCTCTTGGCTCATTAGATTTTGATGGCCATGCAGGGGCTGACTTCAATACAGCGGATATCCACATTGTGGGCCATTCGTTAGGTGGTATTTTAGCGCCGGTGGTAGTGAACATGGCTAACTCAATGGCCGGTGCAGGTTCGCCTATTGCTGCTATTCAAACCATGAGCTTGGTTGCGCCGGGTGGCCAATTTGCTCGTGTGATTGAAAACTCACCCAGCTTTGCAGGCTTAGCTGCAACAACTTCGCCAGTCAATGCATCAGGGGAAGTGGATAAAACCTTTGGTGTGCTTGGTAAATTAAATGTTGGAACCAGTGGTGCGGTTGTACAAGGCAAGGCTGATTACGAGACATTTTTTAATGTTTTTCAAGCCACAATTGATGGTGTTGACCCAATTGTTCATGCAAGCAGCGCCGCTTTAGCCGGTACAAAAACACTTGTGATTGAAATGGTTGGCGACGGCAATACACAAGTGATTGACGGTACTTCAATTAATACCGCAGACCAAACAGTACCCAACAGCGCTGATACGGGTGCCACATGGCAAGCTGCAAATCCTTCACCGTTAGCGGGTACCGAGCCATTAATGACACAGCTTGATGTTGAGACTTTTACAAGTACTGCAGATCCTGCTGTTGCAACCACACCGACAACCGGAGCAGGCGTGACACCAACACTTGGCATGAGATTGAAGAAAGGTACGCATACTTCAATTCTTGCTCCAGATGATGGGGTGGATGATGATGGTGACACGGCTGCCGAAGACACCGTTGAAAAAGAAACCTATGACAATACCGCAGCGGCGCAAGAAGCCATCATCGGTGGCTTGGTATCATTTATTACTAACCTTGGTGCTAGCATTTCTGTTGATAATTCCGCTGATGTTATAGCGACACCTTAAGACCTAAACACTATGAATAATAAAATTAAAACTATGAGGTCTGGAATGAACAAACTAAAAACTTTAACACTGGCAGTGGCGGCGCTCAGCGCAGCCTCGGCCAGTGCGTTTGAATTTAAAATGGGTCCTATTGAAGCACAGCTTAATACGAGTATTTCTTACGGTATAGGTATGCGTACAGCTGACCCGGATTTAGGACAAATACACCCTGCCAATGCAAACAAAGTGTACGGTACTTCTCATGCAGTGACTGGCGATACCGTAACGGGTTCTACGTACAACTATGATGATGGTACGTTGAATTTTGAAAAGAACGACATCATTAGTAATGTATTAAAAGGCAACATGGACCTTGAATTGGTGTATGGCAACGCTGGTGGTTTTTTACGCGGTTCCGCTTTTTATGACAGTGCAATTATGGATCAAGACCCTGCGTTTAAAGACGATTTTAGTGATGAAACTAAAGATGCAGCGGGCATGGGTTACGATCTACTAGATGCATTTGTTTGGTATAACTTTGATATTGGTAATATGCCTGTATCGGCACGTTTAGGTCGCCAAGTGGTGAGCTGGGGTGAAAGTACGTTTATTTTTGGTGGCATGAATTCTATCAATCCATTAAACGCATCGGCAATACGTAAGCCAGGTGTAGAAATCAAAGAAGTACTATTGCCGGTGAATATGGCGTATGGCTCATTCGGTTTAACTGACACTGTCACATTAGAAGCGTTCTATCAGTTGGAGTGGGAAAAAACGCGTCCTGATGCGTGTGGGACGTTCTTCTCAACAAACGATCTTATAGCTGATGGCTGTGGCCCCGTTATTCTGGGTGGCGCTATTGACGAAACCGAGATTTTATCTAACTACGCGAATGGCGCGGATCAACCGATTACCGAGCGTATTACACCAGATGACGAGCCTTCAGATGATGGTCAGTTTGGTTTTGCGCTACGCTGGTATGCTGCAGGCCTAGGTGATACTGAGTTTGGCTTGTACCACATGAACATTCACAGTCGCTTACCATTAGTATCTGGCCAGGCCGCTACGGCAAAAGGTGAATATCCACTTTATCAAGTGGTTTACCCTGAAGACATTAAGTTGACAGGTATTTCATTTAACCGCGGTACGGATAGTGGTTGGTCAATCGGTGGTGAAATAAGTGTTAAGCAGGATTACCCCATTCAGTGGAACACATTTGAATTAATCCTTGGTGGTACCTTAAATGAAATGAGCTTGTTGCTTCAAGATCGTGGACAAGCCTTGATCGATTCGGGTGCTGCAACGGACATGGACAGTGCGATTGACCAATTAGCGGGTCAGAGCTTTGATGGTTTTGATCGTTATGATGTGTGGCAAGCACAAATGACATTCATTAAATTCTTTGATCAAGTGGCGGGCGCAAGCCGCTTAAGTTTTGTATCGGAGATTGGAGCAACGTTTATTCCTGACCTTCCTGGGTTAGACGAGGCTCGATATGGTCGCTCTGGCGCCTATGGTATTGGAACTGTTCCAGATGGTTCAGGCGGTGATCTTTGCTTAACCGATGCAGATGGCGCAAATATAAATCCAGATAACTGTACTAACGATGGTTATGTAGATGAATTGTCTGCCGGTATTCGTACACGTGTGTCTTTGGATTACCCAAATGCTTTACTTGGTGCAAATTTAAAGCCTGAGTTCTCTCTAGGGTATGACTATGGAACAGCGCCTGAACCAGGTGGTGCATTTGTTGATGGACGCATCAAGACTAGCTTGGCGCTGAAGTTTGACTACCTAAATCGTTATAGTGGTGGAATGGCCTATACAATGTTTGATGGCAGCGAATACGATCAATTAGTTGACCGTGATAACGTGACTATTAACCTAAAAGTTACATTTTAATATTTACACTTAGGTTTTTAGATAAACGAATTGTTAAGGAACACACATGTTAATGAAAAGTAAATTAATAGGCTCGGCCATTGTACTTGCTCTGGCCACTGCTAATACTTTTGCAGCGGTTTCGGCAGCAGATGCAGCACGCCTTGGTAAAGACTTAACGCCAAACGGTGCGGTTAAAAAAGGCAACGGCGGTGCGATTCCAGCATGGAAGGGGCCTGTAAAAGCTCCTTCCGGTTGGAAGGTAGGTGACAAATATTCTGATCCGTACAGCAGTGATAAGGTTAAATTCACCATCACAGTAGATAACTATATGAAGTACAAAGCCAACTTGACCGAAGGTCAAATGGCGATGTTTAAGAAATATCCAAAAACTTACCGCATGCCAGTTTATGCCTCTCATCGTAGTGCGGGTTACCCCGCGCACGTGGATGCACAAACTAAAAAGAACGCCACAGATACTAAGTTAGTTGAAAGTGGTAACGGCATGAGTAACTACGAGTTAGGTGCGCCCTTTCCAATCCCTGCAACGGGCTTAGAAGTGATTTGGAATCACATTGTTCGCTACCGTGGTGGCAGTGTTGGTCGCACGATTGGCCAAGCGACTCCACAAGCAAATGGTGACTACACTCTTGTTAAGTTTAAAGATGAATTCACGTTCAAAAATAAACTAGCGGATTACGATGCTGCCACCATGAAAGACAATAATATTCTGTTTTTCTTTAAGCAAGATGTTGTGGCGCCAGCGCGTTTATCGGGTAACGTACTTTTGGTTCATGAAACATTGAACCAAGTTAAAGAGCCTCGTAAAGCTTGGATCTACAATGCAGGCCAGCGTCGTGTGCGTCGTGCACCGCAGGTAGCATACGATGGACCAGGTACAGCCGCGGATGGTATGCGTACATCAGATAACTTTGATTTATACAATGGTGCGCCAGATCGCTATAACTGGAAGTTGATTGGTAAAAAAGAAATTTATACACCGTATAACTCTTATAAGCTAAACAGCGGTGATCTTAAGTACGATGACATCGTGAAACCTGGTCACATTAACCAAGATCTAGCTCGCTATGAGTTACACCGTGTATGGCATGTTGAAGCTACATTGAAAGAAGGTCAGCGTCACCTTTATGGTAAGCGTACTTTTTACATTGATGAAGATACTTGGCAAGCGGTTCAAATTGATCACTTTGACGGCCGTGGCGAACTATGGCGTGTGGCTGAAGCCCACAGCATGTTCTTTTATGACCAGCTAGTGCCTTGGTATACGCTTGAAGTATTATATGACCTGCAATCTAGTCGTTACCTAGTATTAGGTTTGGATAACGAAGAAACTGAGCCAAGCTATCAGTTTGGTTTTACACGTAGCGAAAAAGATTACACGCCAGCAGCTTTACGTCGATCTGGGCGCCGCTGACATGTCATCGTAATTAATTTTTGAATGATCAAATATTGTTAGTAAATGTTAATTAATCCCCTGTTTCAGTGATGAATCAGGGGATTTTTTATATTAAGGGCGTAAGGGTTTATGCTGTTTGGTAAGCGTGCTGTGGTTAACTCCAGACGGAAGTCCTCATTCTTGTATCAAGCAATTATCCCAGTAGGCGCGATACATTCTCATGAAAAGACTCTTTGCACTTAATAGGGGGATAATGTGAAATTTATGATGGATAAATTGAGAAAAAAGTCATAAAAAAGTAGGGTTATAGTTGAAGTTCAAACACTGAAGTGTTCTCATTTGGCTCGTAAAAAAACGCCAACCTAAAAATAACAAAATCAGGGGCGAATCTTGTTTTCTGCAGAAGATTCAGTGGTGAAATCGCTGTCGCAACATAGTGTGCGCGTGCTTGCCATGAAGTTACAATTTCCACTTACAACGCCTTATCATGTTAGGCGAAATGCTATTTTAAACGCTGTTCAAAGTGCGGATACTCGTGCCCGTGTGTTTTTAATAGAAGGGGCGGCGGGCTACGGAAAATCCTTGTGCCTAAGCCAATTCATTCAGCAGAAAATACAAGCTTTTGAATGTGCAGCCTGGGTGACGTTAGACCCAAAAGAAAATGATTCTCTAAGGTTTGTAACCTACATTGTGTGTGCGTTAAATGCCATGGCCCCTGCACTGGGTACAAGTGCGTTAACCAAGATTGAACAAGGGCAAGATTCAAAGTCTGTATTTCAGTCATTACTCAATGATATTCAAGAATACGAATTACCAGTTCACCTTGCTTTAGATGATATTCATCATATTCAAAATGGCGATGCATTGGATATATTGAATGGACTTATTCAATACAGCCCCGAAAATTTAAAGTTATATTTAACCAGCCGATCTCGCCCTGCTATGCCATTAGCCCGGTTAATTGCCCAGCACTCTGTAGTGGTGATTGGTGAAAGCCAACTGGCATTTTCTTATGATGAAACAAAAGAATGGCTAACTAAAAATATAGCTGATTCCATCAGCGATGTTCAAGTTGAAGGGTTTGTTACGTTATCAAGCGGTTGGCCAACCGGTTTAGAATTATTAAAAGATATTTATAGTGCCAGTGGTCAGGCCGATTTTGAAGGTGACGAAGCCATTTTTATTGATTATGTAAATCAAGAATGGTTACCAAGTTTAAGTGAAGAAGAGTTAGTGGTTTGTCGACACCTAGCCATTTTAGAATCGGCTAACGAACAGTATTTATCAGCCGTGTTTAATCAAGACAGCCCTTTAAGTCTGTCTGGTTTATACGATAAACATGTATTTTTACTGCGCAATCCAAAAAGAAACAGCTGGTATTCGATACACCCAATGTTTGTTAAGTATTTATTACATGGGCAGAAGTTATCAGAGGAAAAAGTTTTCTTTAGAGCTGCTTGTGATTGGTTATACGAGCAAGGATTTTATGTTCAAGCTGTAGAGATGGCATTGAAATCAAATGATAAATTACGAGCGTCGGAATTACTTGAGTTAACGGCAGAGAAAATTCTAGAAGAACAAGATGTTGCTCAACTTCTTAGGTGGAAACAAAAACTACCCGAAGCGGTGATTGCAACATCTCCTCGTTTAATTGTTATATTCAGTTGGACTCTGGTTTTAGCGCAGCAGCTAGACGAAGCTGAGCGCTTGATGGCGCAAATGGATCGTTTATTGTCGTTGGATAAAAAGCTGATTAATGATGAAATATCAGGTCAGCTTTTTGCCATTAGAGCATATATTGCAAGGGGTCGCGGTAACATCGATAATGCCCTTGCATTGTGCAAGCAGGCTCTTGATAAATTACCAGAAAAAAACTACCTGGCTCGGACCATTACCTATGTGAATATATCTAACTGTTATATGACGTTAGAAAAAGTGTCTCAAGCCCGAGAGTACAATCGACTTGCTTTTGAAACCGCCCGGGCAGCTGGTAGCATACATTTAGAAGTGCTGGCTCTGCACGAGCAGGCACGCATAGAACAGGTGAAAGGCAATTTAAGTATTTCACAGAAAATATTATTAAATGCGTTAACAATATCAGATAAATTGAAATACCGAGATCGCGCCGCAGCCTATGGACGGGTATTGATTTATAAAGGTTACATTAGCTGGTTGCAGCACGAAACCGATGTGGCAGAACAATATATTCGCATGGGTATGCAGGTTTCAGAGCGTTGTCATGATACCTATATTGTTATGGGGTATGTGCTGCTTTCTAATATCGCTCGTCAAAGAATAAATACAGAGCTAGCATATGATGAATTGGCCAATGCCGAAGCTTTGATGCAACGCTGGATGGTGCCATCTCATGCATTTCAGCCATGGTTGACCACCATGAAAGTAAACTTATTGATCGATCAAGGAAAAGTAGAAAGTGCACTTTCTAACTTGAAAAATTTATACGCCTTATTAGACCACAACCCTTATGCGTTATCACCAGAGCATTATCCTGCTTTAAAAGGCTTGGTAGACGTATTTTTTGTTCGGGCTAAATCCATATCAGGTAATCACAAAGATGCCTTACTATTATTGGATAAAAAAATAGAAAGCAGTCAATCGAGTCAAAATGGTTTTGCACTTATCTTTATATATATTATGCGAGCGCTATTAAGGTTTCAGTTGGGACAAGAAGACCTTGCCTTGCAAGATTTTCGAAAGGCATTAGAGATGGCTGAGCCAGAAAATAATTTTATGCCGTTTATCGAATACAGTTCAGGTATGAATGCCTTGTATAGCCAGTTACCGCAACAAATTAAAAATCGCCCGTTTGTTGAAAAAATATTACAGAATATTGATGTATCAACAGAAGATGGCCACAACCAAGCATTCGCCAAAGCCAGGTCGGTATTAAGTCAGCGTGAGTTAGGGGTGTTAGAGTTAATTGCGCAAGGCATGTCGAATCAAGAGATTGCAGAAAAGCTGTTTATCAGTTTGCATACTGTTAAAACCCATGCGCGTAGAATTAATTCAAAATTAACAGTGAAAAGTCGAACACAGGCGATTATTAAAGCGAGGGAGATAGGCGTTATCTAGTGAATAGAGCGCCTATATATTTTAAATACTAAAGATATTTTTTAGTTTAGGGCATCACATTCGTGAAGGCCTTTAAAGTCTACTTTCCAAGGTTGCTCTTTACGCAACTCATCTATTACGTAATCAACAAACGATCGAACTTTTACACTTAAGTGTCGGTTACTTGGGTAGATAGCATGTATTGGAGCAGCATTAAAGCTCCAGTCACAAAGAATAGGAACGAGTTTTTTATCTGCAATGTCTTGTGCACAAATAAAGATAGGCAATTTTGCAATGCCCAAACCATTTAATGCCATTTTATGTAAGCTTTGTGCGTCGTTCACTTGTACACGTGGCTTAACATCAATTGAAATTTGTTCAGGTTTATCAAATGTCCAATTATCACCTTTTGCCCAGCTGACGATGCTGTGCTGTTTTAATTCATTAGGGTGTTTTGGTGTTCCGTGTTGCTCAATATAGTTTGGGCTTGCACAAGTAATAACATTTACTTCTCCAAGAGGGCGTGCAATCAGGGATGAATCAGCTAGAACGCCAACACGAAAGGCCACATCGATGCCTTCTTGAATCAAATCAAGAGACTGATCGGTTAATACAATTTCAACTTGGATTTCTGGGTTAGATTTTAAAAAGTTAGAAACCAAATCGCTTAATACCCAGGTGCCAAATAACATAGGGGCGGTAATGCGTAATAGGCCTTTAGGCTTTGATTGCATTTCGGTTACTGCGATATTGGCTTCTTCAACATCACCAATAATGCGTGAGCACTGGTTGTAGTAAGCGCTTCCTGTGTCAGTAAGACTTAGTGTGCGCGTAGTACGCTGTAATAATCGTACACCCAAGCGTTCTTCTAGTTGTGTGATTTTTCGGCTAACAGTGGACTTAGGCAGGCCTAGATTTTTGGCTGCACCAGTGAAACTACCGGCATCAACGACTTTCACAAAAATAGCGATTTCATTGAGATCGAACTGGTCCATAACGTAAACCTACTTTGAGTATGACTGTTGCTATTGTGGAACAATAGAGCTGTTTTATCCAGTTCTTTTGCTGGTACATATGTACTTGAAGCGGTTGATATTTAGACACTTAATGCATATAAAACAGTGAATTCTACTATTTAGGCCAATATTCTAGTGGTGGCGTAAATTGGCTACTGGCATACTGCGCGCGGACATTCCCACCAAAAATAAAAATAAGATCGCGGAATCAGAGTCACCTAAAAACTAGACCGCTGTTGTGTAAGGCTTTATTGCAGCTCTAGAAACGGTGACAGACGACAGATAATAATAGGTAACTATCGTGATGAAAAAGACGACTTATTTACAAACAGCCATAACGGCTGCTGCTTTGCTTCCTGCCATGACGTTCGCGTCGGGTTATAAGCTAAACGAACAAAGTGCCGCAGGCATGGGTACAGCACACGCTGGCCGTGCTGCCATGGCAGAAGATGCATCGGTTGTTTTCTACAACCCTGCCGCCATGACCGAACTAGACCGCGCTCAAATGACTGTTGGTTTTACGTATATCAATGGTGTTGGTGAATTTACAGGTGATGCAACCAATGTTGGTGGATTTGATATTACCGGTGCTGACGATTCGGATATTTACTCTGATGGTGGTAACTACTTAGGTGAGTCTTTCATTCCTTTCTTTTACTACGTACGACCTATTAATGATAAATTTTCAGTGGGCTTAGGTGTATACGTACCATTTGGAACAAACACTGATTATGACAATGACTTTGTTGGCGGTGGCTTTGCCGATGAAACATCTCTAACGTCTTTAGAAATTACACCAACATTTGCTTATAAGGTGAATGACCAGCTAAGTATTGGTGGTGGTATTGATATTGTATATATGAAAGGTTTGTTATCTAAATATGTAGATTCAGTGCCTTATTATGCTGCTGCGGCTGCAGGTTATCAGGCCACTTATGATGGCAATATAGCTGGTGGAGCAACTGATGCTCAGGCAACAGCTGCTGCTGAAGCTGCAGTAGATGGGTTAACAGCTGATTCACCTTTACTTAATAGCGACAATGCAGGTTTTGAAAACCACTATGAAGTTGAAGGTGATGACTGGGGTTACGGTTGGAACTTGGGCGCATATTATAAGTTGAGCGAAGCGACCACCTTAGGCTTAACTTACCGTTCTGAAATAGAAATTACGTTAGTGGGCGATTCAGAATTTTCAGAGTCTTTTGAAGCTTATGATAAAGCGTCTGATACAGTTATTTCTTATGGGGATATTCGACCTCAAGGATCAGAAGTACCTATAACTACACCTGCTTCAGCGACATTCTCTGTTGTTCACCAAGCAACAGATAAGTTGTTATTACAAGCTGGTACAACATGGACTGGTTGGTCTTCATTTGAATCTTTTGATGTAATCGCAACTGAAAATATTACAGATGGAACAGCAATTGATATTTCAGATATTTCTTATGATAGTAATAATGGCCTAGATTTGGGTTACATTGGATACATAGATGAAAGCTGGACGGATGTTTGGGCTCTTGCATTAGGTGGTACTTATCAGTTAAACGATAAAGTAGTTCTACGTGCTGGTTATGCATATGATCAATCACCTGTCGATGATGATCACCGTACTGCACGTGTACCATCTTCTGATCGTCAATGGTTAACATTTGGTGTTGGTTATATAATTAATGCAGATCTTTCTTTTGATGTGGCCGCAGGTTACTTGTTCATGAATAAAATGGATTTATTTGAGAGAAATAAAAGGAACGACAATACCTATACTGAAAGTTTAACTAGCATAACTGGCGAATACGAAATCGATGTATTCGGTTTGTCTGCTCAAGTTAACTACAAGTTCTAAGCAAAATTTGTTGAAACCAATCTAATCATTGGTGTCTCCATTTGCCCTTTAGTCGTTTGGCTAAAGGGCTTTTTTATGCCTGAAATTAACTATTAGCAAGTTTAAAGACCTTCAT
>JAWUVN010000073.1:0-35195 GCA_034112345.1 Bermanella sp.
CCTCTAATGGTTTTATTTGAAGACTTGGCACGTGTTCTGCAATAGTATGATTAGGCAGGTGCTGAACTCAGCAAACTGCGAATAAAAATAGGCTTATTAAGCCAATAATAATTAAACAAACCCACGTGGAGCGGTCTACTATGAACAACCAAAAAGGTTTTACCCTAATCGAACTAATGATTGTTGTTGCAATCATCGGTATTCTTGCATCAGTTGCAATCCCTCAGTACCAAGTTTACACTGGCAAGTCTTCTGTAATGAGCTGCTTTAAAGAAATTGAAGGCGGCAAAGCAATGTTTGAAGTGCTAGTTCAAGACGGTACTGGTGTTACTGCTGCCACAGATAATGCTAACGAACTTGCTCTTGCATCTGCAAAAGCCTGCTCAAACCACGCTGTAACTGCTGCATCTATCGTTGGAACATTACAAGGCAACCCTCAAATCGACGGCAAGACATTAACACTTAAGCGTGACGCAACTTCTGGTGAGTGGACATGTGTTACTAACTTAGCAGCTGTTGATAAAGCTATGTCTCCTAAGCAGTGTACTAACACTCCATAATATATGGTAGCTAGTTACTAACAAAAGGACCCTCTATATGAGGGTTTTTTTGTACCAGGCATTTGTAGGGTTGATTCAAAACTTAACCCCCGCCCCTTAGTAAAACCTTATTATTTTGATAAGTCACACATAGCCAGTCCCTTAACCCTCAACAATTAACTGCAATATATTTCAGTTCTAACTAGCAACAACATCCTTAGTACACAGCCTCTACTGATCCCTTTATTATTCATCGATAAAATTCCGATTAGAACACTGTTTAATTTACTCAAAATGGGTATTATTGGACAAACTAAAAAAAGAATATCTCTAGCATGTCAAATATCAGCGGTATTGCTCGCCAGTTTGTTGAGCAGAACTTACTTAACGAACAGCAAGCCAAAGACTTAACACTTGAAGCTAAGAATCAAAACCAATCTTTCATAATGCAAAGCTTATTGTCAGGAGCATGTAAACCTAAAGATGTTGCGGTTCTCGTTTCCTCAGAATTTGGCTTACCATTACTTGATCTTGCAGCAATGGACCCCGAACATTTTCAATCTGAGCTCATCTCTGCTGAACTGCTAGATAAGCATAAAATCCTTCCGATATTTAAACGTGGAAATCGTTTACATATTGCACAGGCAGACCCATCCGATATCTCAGCCCTAGACGATGTAAAGTTTGCAACAGGTATGTCAGTCGACTCCACTGTTGTTGAATACGACAAGCTGAATACAATCCTAGAAAAATTGCATGCTGGTACCGATGCCTTTGATGACCTAGATGAAGATCTTGATTTGGAAGAGGACGAAGAGCCCAAAAAACAAGAAGAAGAAGGTAAAGGTGATGATGCACCAATTGTCCGCTTTGTAAATAAGATGCTGCTAGACGCCATTAAATTGGGGTCTTCTGATTTACATTTTGAACCTTACGAGAAACGCTATCGTGTACGCTACCGTACCGACGGCATCCTACATGAAGTTTCATCACCACCAATTAATCTTGCAGGTAAAATTTCGGCTCGATTAAAGGTCATGTCTCAAATGGATATCTCTGAGCGTCGCCTCCCGCAAGATGGCCGGATTAAGATGAAAATATCCAAGACCAAGTCCATCGATTTTCGTGTTAACTCTTTACCAACTCTTTGGGGTGAAAAACTCGTACTTCGTATTCTAGACTCCTCAAGCGCTCAAATGGGTATTGACCACCTTGGTTACGAGCCAGAACAAAAACAGCTTTATATGGATGCACTTGGTCAACCACAAGGCATGATTTTAGTTACAGGACCTACGGGCTCCGGTAAAACCGTATCTTTATATACCGGTTTAAATATTCTTAATGTTGAGGGCACGAACATATCGACAGCAGAAGACCCCGTAGAAATTAACTTGGAAGGCATTAACCAAGTTAATGTGAATCCTAAGGTGGGGTTAGATTTCGGTGAGGCACTAAAAGCTTTTTTACGACAAGATCCAGACATTATTATGGTGGGTGAGATTCGAGATCTAGATACAGCTAGTATCGCAATTAAAGCGGCACAAACAGGTCACTTAGTGCTATCGACACTTCACACAAATAGCGCTCCAGAAACACTTACTCGCCTGGCAAACATGGGGGTACCTGCATTCAACATAGCGACATCTGTGAGCTTAATTATTGCTCAGCGTTTAGGCCGAAGATTATGTAGTAGCTGTAAAGTACCTGCGGATATTCCTGAAAATACCTTACTTGATGCCGGCTTTACAAAGGAAATGCTAAAAGATGCAACCATCAATAAAGCTGTCGGCTGTGATGCATGTTCGAAAGGCTTTAAAGGACGCGTTGGTATTTATGAAGTAATGAGACTAAACGACGAGATATCACGAATCATAATGAATAACGGCAATGCTATTGAAATTGCAGATGCATCTAAAAGAGCTGGATTTGATGATCTTAGAATATCCGCACTAAAAAAAGTGGCACAAGGCATTACCAGTCTTGAAGAAGCCAACCGTGTAACATCTGGCGGGCACTAGAAGAGATAACATGGCAAAAACTAAAACGACCAACTTCCAATGGGAAGGCTTAGACAAGCGCGGCAAAAAAATTGAAGGTGAAATGCTGGCAGAGAACTCCGCCATCATTAAAGCGCAATTACGCAAACAAGGTATTATCCCTAAGAAGGTTAAGCGCAAAGCAGAGGGGTTATTTGGAATTGGAGGCGGCGCAGCTAAAGGTAAAAAAATAACTACGCTTGATATTACAATTTTTTTACGCCAATTAGCCACAATGTCTAAGGCCGGTGTACCGCTAATGCAAGGTCTAGAAATTGTTGCTGATGGTTTGGAAAACCCAAATATGGCTAAAATTGTTTTAGGTGTAAAAGACGATGTTTCTGCTGGTAATGATTTTGCTTCCTGTTTAAAAAAATACCCAGATCAATTTGATACTCTGACTTGCGCACTCATCGAATCAGGAGAACAATCCGGTGCACTAGAACAGATGCTAGATAGAGTTTCAATTTACAAAGAAAAATCAGAAGCTCTTAAACAAAAAATTTCTAAAGCTCTTAAATACCCAATTACTATTCTTGTAATAGCAACGATTGTAACTGCGATTCTATTAATAAAAGTTGTACCAACCTTTGAAAATATGTTCGCAAGTTTTGGGAGTGACCTCCCTATGGCAACACAAGTTGTTGTTGATATGTCTAACTGGTTACAAGCCTACTATATAGAGCTATTTGGCAGTATTATTGTAGCAATATTCTTAATAATGAAAGCTGTCAAAAGCAGCCCTAAACTGCAAGAAGAAGCAGACAAACTAAAACTTAAACTGCCTATTGTCGGTAAAATTTTACAAAAAGGTGCTGTAGCTCGATTTGGAAGAGTACTTTCAACAACATTTGCAGCTGGTGTTCCGCTTGTTGATGCGCTAGAAAGCGTTGCCGAGGCCGCTGGTAACGTGGTTTACCGAGATGCTATATTAAGAATTAGAGATGATGTTTCAACTGGCGTACAAATGAATGCCTCAATCAAAGCAACAGGCGTATTCCCTAATATGGTTGTTCAAATGGTTGCCATTGGTGAAGAGTCTGGTGCTCTAGATGGTATGCTAGAAAAAGTTGCTTCATACTATGAAGACGAAGTTGATAATTTAGTGGATGGATTAACCGCTATGATTGAACCACTTGTTATGGCATTCCTTGGCATTGTTGTGGGTGGTATGTTGATCGCAATGTATTTACCAATTTTTGCAATGGGCAGCGCCATATAATAGCTGCCTTATTTAATGATTTTTTATACTAAGTTGTAACCCATGTTTGATTCTATCCTGCAAAACCCACTGGCCTTTATGGCCAGTGTTTTCGTTTTAAGCCTATGTGTCGGAAGCTTTCTAAATGTTGTGGTATATCGCTTGCCCATTATGATGCGCAGGCAAGTTGAAGCTGACTACCTAGATATTCATGGTAAAGATCAGGCAGAACTCCCACCCTTTAATTTAAGCGTGCCCGCATCTGCCTGCCCTAAGTGCAAATCAAAAATCAAACCTTGGCAAAATATACCTGTCATTAGTTATTTATGGCTCAAAGGTAAATGCGCGAATTGCAAAACAACAATTAGCCCTAGATACCCTGCTGTTGAATTAATGACTGGCTTACTAGGGTTGTTAGTAGCATACCAACTCGGTGCGACAATTGAATGCGCAGCAGCACTTACGTTTACCTATTTCTTAGTTGCTTTAACACTGATTGATTTTGACGAATACCTATTACCCGACAGCTTAACCCTCCCTCTAATTTGGATTGGCCTTATTGCAAACTCATTTGGCGCCTTTACGTCTTTAAATGATGCCGTATTTGGTGCTATTGCCGGTTATTTATCTCTTTGGAGTGTTTACTGGTTATTTAAATTGCTGACAGGTAAAGAAGGAATGGGGTATGGTGACTTCAAACTACTAGCTGCTATCGGTGCGTTACTGGGCTGGCAAGCACTGCCTGTAGTCATTTTATTATCAAGCGCTGTGGGCGCAACTATTGGCATCACTCTGATCATAATACTGGGCAGAGATAAGAATATCCCCATTCCATTTGGCCCTTATTTAGCCGCAGCGGGATTTATTGCCATGCTGTGGGGTGACCAATTAACGAGCCGCTACTTCCAGCTTATGGGTATTCAGTAATGCTGATTATTGGTGTTACTGGCGGAATAGGAAGTGGAAAGACAGCTGTCACAGATCTGTTTTCTGATATTGGCATTAAAATAGTCGACGCAGATATTGCGGCTAGAACAATTGTTGAGTTAGGTAAGCCTGCTTTAATAGAAATAAAAAAACGATTCGGTTCTGAAATTTTACTTGATAATGGAGAGCTTAATAGAGCACTCCTCAGAACCATAATATTTAAAGATTCTGATCAAAGACAATGGCTTGAGCAACTTACGCATCCCTTAATTCGCGATGAAATTATTCAGGGTTTACAGTCCGCAACCAGCCCGTATGTGATTTTATCATCTCCCTTACTCATTGAGTCTGGGCAGTATAAATTGGTAAACCGCACCCTTGTGATAGATGTGCCTGTCGAACTACAATTAAAACGCACCTGCCTTCGCGATGATAATAACACGACTCAAGTTCAAGCAATAATTGATGCTCAAGCTCCTAGAGCCAAACGCTTAGAGCATGCTGATGATATTATTGTGAACGACCAAGATTTAACGTATTTGCATGAAAAAGTGCAAATATTGCATCAAACGTATTTAGATATGAGTAAATAATGAAAGTAAAATGCCCAACATGTGAGAAAGAGGTTGAATGGAATGATACCTCGCCCGACCGCCCATTCTGCTCAGAACGTTGTAAGCTAATTGATCTTGGGCAATGGGCTGCAGAAGAGCATGCTATACCAGGTAAAAGTGTTGAAGAAGAAATGATGAGCGAACAGTTAAAAGGCCTTGATTCCGATTTTTTGCACTAGCAGCTATAAACCGATAAATATTACGCTTGGAGTAATAAATCAACGATGGCTTTGTTTGCTTCAGGAAACTCAAACTGATTAAGCTCTTTCAGCTTAATCCATTGTGCTTTCTGCCCTTCTGCACCAAATGGCTTTCCAGAAAATTCATCCACTCGATATACATCCAGCTCAATTAATTTATCACCGTAATCATGTGCTAACTTAATTAATGGAGTGCAACTTAAAACAGTAATACCAATTTCTTCTTTAAGCTCCCGAACTAAAGCTGCTTCAGCCGTTTCTCCCTGCTCTTTTTTACCACCAGGAAACTCCCACAAACCGCCTTGATGGGCATTATTAAGGCGTCGGGCAATAAATAATTCTTCCCCACAAGGAGAAAAAATAGCGGCTGCAACTACTTCAATTTTTTTCATAAATTAAGAACGGTAATCTGCATTAATCGATACGTATTCATGAGATAAATCAGTGGTCCATACCGTTTCGGTAAAAGAGCCCCTACCTAGATCGATATTAATACTTAGCTCATCTTTCATCATCACAGCAGAACCAGCCTCTTCAGTGTAGCTGGCAGCTCTTGCTCCGTTTTCAACAATACAAACGTCATCCAATAAAATTTGAATACTATTGAGATCCATATCATTCACACCTGCACGCCCTACTGCTGCTAAGATTCGCCCCCAGTTTGCGTCTGATGCAAACAGAGCCGTTTTAACAAGTGGGCTATGAGCAACTGTGTAAGCAACTTTTAAGGCCTCTTCTGACTCTAAACAGCCAGAAACATTAATCGAAACAAACTTAGTGGCACCTTCTCCATCTCTTACGATCGCCTGCGCAAGATAAATAAATACACTTTCAAGTTCCTTTTTAAGAACGGAATATAATTCATCACTTTCTGATTCAACCGCAGGTAAATCTATCGCCCCAGTTGCCATCAATATGCATGAATCATTTGTTGATGTATCACCATCAATGGTAATTCGGTTAAACGATTTATTTCCCAGCTCTGTGCATAATTTTTCAAGTAAAGGCTGACTGATTGCTGCATCTGTTGCAATAAACCCCAGCATGGTTGCCATATTCGGCTTGATCATACCTGCACCTTTGGAAATGCCTGAAATAGATATGATTTCACCCTGGTATTCAAATTGAGTTGAAAACCCTTTTGGCTGAGTATCGGTTGTCATAATTCCCTGACTAGCCACATACCAGTTATCTTCAAGCGTTGCCTCACATGCATTGGGTAAGGCTGCCAATATTTTATTCATTGGTAATGGCTCACCAATAACACCTGTAGAAAAAGGCAATACACTTTCTACAGGAACCCCTTTTTGCTTAGCAATTGCCTTACAAATATGGATAGCATCTTGATAACCTTGCTCACCTGTTCCTGCATTTGCATTACCAGTATTAATAACAAGCAACCGACTGCTAATACCAGAAGCGAGGTGTTTTTTACAAATTTGAACAGGGGCGGCACAAAACGCATTCAACGTAAATATACCTGCTGTTGATGCACGATCACCTAACTCAAAAACAACAATATCTGGTCGCTCTGTTTGCTTAACCCCAGCATTAGTCGCGCCTATTTTTAAGCCTTTAATTGAGTGAAATTCAGTAATAAGAGGAAGATTAACAGACATGATTTTCTCTAAATAAAACTCGCAGCAAACAGACGCTTACTGCGGTATTAAAGTAACAGTTAGGCTAGTTTGCCATGACATTGCTTATATTTTTTACCAGATCCACAAGGGCATTCATCATTACGACCAACTTTTTTAGTCTCACGAACAAATGGCTTAGCTTGAGCCTCTGTTTGATCATCCTGTTTTATTTCAGGCTCTAAAGCTGAAGCGCTATCATGTTTCAGGCTTAATTTTTGAGCTTCAGCCTCAGCTCTGGCTTTCTTTTCCATACGCTCAACTTCATCATCTCGAACAAATTGTACGTGAGACATATATTTAATCGTCTCATGCTTAATTTCTTCTAGTAACTGCTTAAACAGCTCAAATGATTCGCGCTTATACTCTTGCTTTGGATTTTTTTGAGCATAGCCACGTAAATGAATGCCTTGTCTTAAGTGATCCATTGTTGCCAAGTGATCTTTCCATTGATGATCTAGAATTTGCAACATAATGCGTTTTTCAAATTCTCTCATCATTTCTTCACCTACCTGGGTAGATTTATCTTGATAAGCTTTTTCTAAAGTTTGAGCTATGCGTTGGCGAAGTGTTTCTTCATAAAGAGACTTGTCTTCCTCCAGCCATGCAGACACAGGCACATCAATAGCAAATTCAGTTTTAAGAGATTTCTCTAACCCTTCTACATCCCATTGCTCGACCATACTTTGTCTAGGGATGTATATATCAATATTTTCATTAATAACATCTTCACGGATCGATGAAATAGTCGACTCTATCGATTTAGCTTCAAGCAGCTCATTACGCTGCTGGTAAATAACACGACGCTGATCGCTGGCAACATTATCATATTCAAGAAGTTGCTTACGCATATCAAAGTTACGTCCTTCAACCTTGCGCTGAGCCTTTTCAATAGCATTGGATACCATCTTATGCTCGATTGCTTCTCCGTCTTTCATTCCCAATGCCATCATTAAGCGTCGAGTACGATCACTTGCAAAAATGCGCATTAGATTATCTTCTAATGACAAGAAGAATCTAGATGAACCAGGGTCACCTTGGCGCCCTGCACGGCCTCTTAATTGATTATCAATACGACGGCTTTCATGACGCTCGGTACCAATTATATGAAGACCACCCGCGGCAATAACAGCACTATTTCGCTCTGCCCAGTCGACTTTCACACGCTCTATTTTTTCTTCATTAGGGTTGTTTAAATTTTCAATCTCGCGATCAAGATTACCACCCAATTTAATATCGGTGCCTCGACCAGCCATGTTAGTAGCGATTGTTACAACACCTGATTGACCCGCATCCGCGATAATTTGTGCTTCATTTGCATGGTTTTTAGCATTCAACACATTGTGTTTAATTTTTGCTTTTTTCAACGCTTCTGAAATTAACTCACTACTTTCAATACTAGCAGTACCCACAAGAACAGGTCGTCCTTGTGATGTGACATCTTGAATTTCTTCTATAACCGCTTGATATTTTTCTGGCTCACTCAAGAAAACAAGGTCATTGAAATCAATACGTGCCACGTTTTTATTCGTCGGAATAACAACAACATCTAAGCCATATATTTCACGGAACTCAAATGCTTCAGTATCAGCCGTTCCTGTCATGCCGGATAATTTACCGTACAAGCGGAAATAGTTTTGAAAAGTCGTCGATGCCAATGTTTGGCTTTCAGCTTGAATGGTCACGCCTTCTTTTGCTTCTACTGCTTGATGCAGCCCCTCACCCCAGCGACGACCAGGCATTGTTCGGCCAGTATGTTCATCAACAATAACGACTTGACTGTTTTGAACAATATAATCGATATTTTTTTGGTACAAATTATGGGCACGCAAAGCAGAGTGTACGTGGTGCAGCATAAGTAAGTTACTAGGAGCATAAAGACTATCACCTTCTTCAAGCATCTCTGCTTGAACTAGCATATCTTCAACAAGTTCATGTCCTACTTCGTTCAGTTCAACAGAGCGTGATTTAAGGTCTATTATGAAATGACCTTCTTGCTCTACAACACCTTCTTCAGATTCCTTGTGCTCAATAAGTTTTGGAACTAATACGTTAATCTTTCTGTACATTTCAGAGCTGTCTTGAGCTGCTCCAGATATAATTAACGGTGTTCTTGCTTCATCAATAAGTATTGAATCCACTTCATCAATCACAGCAAAAGCAAGTCCACGCTGGGCACGATCATCCAGACTTAACGCCATGTTATCTCTAAGATAATCAAAACCAAATTCGTTATTTGTGCCGTAAGTAATATCTGAGTTGTAAGCCGCACGCTTTGCTTCAGGCTCTTGATTGGATACTACAATCCCTACTGATAACCCCATAAACTCATATAAAGGGCGCATCCAATTAGCATCACGCTCAGCCAAGTAATCATTCACTGTAATAACGTGTACACCATTACTGGTTAACGCATTAAGGTACACAGCAAGTGTTGCAACTAAGGTTTTACCTTCACCGGTACGCATTTCTGCAATTTTTCCGTTATGAAGTGTCATACCACCTATTAATTGAACATCGAAATGACGCATCCCCATAGAACGTTTACTGCCTTCCCTTAATGCAGCAAATGCTTCTGGCAACAACCCATCAACGCTTTCACCTTTTTCTATACGCTCTCTATATTCAAACGTTTTTGCTTTAAGGCTAGCGTCATCTAACGCTTCCATTTCGGGCTCTAGAGCATTGATTTTTTCTACGGTTTTACTAAGTCGCTTCAATTCTCGATCGTTTTTACTTCCGAGAACTTTTGTTAAGGCTTGAATGAACATGATGATATATCTTAATTATTAGTATGTTTGATAACAAAAAATCTGACGTAATTATATTATTACGTCAGACTAGATTTAGAAAGAGGAGATGTTTTTATATTATCGACGAGTGCGATGTATATAAGCTGCAGGGTCAACGGTTCGACCATTTTTATAAACTTCAAAATGCACATGTGGCCCAGTGGATCGACCACTACTGCCCATTAAAGCCAGAACCTGATCTTTACGAACAACATCTCCAACTTTAACAATAGCTTCATCGCAATGCGCATAGCGAGTCTTATAGCCATTTCCATGATTGACCTCAACAAGCAAGCCATAACCATAGCGCTTAGATGCCCAAGTAACTACACCTGATGCCACCGATACGATATCTGAACCGGTCTTTCCGGCAAAGTCGACACCGGCATGCCATGCTAGACGACCTGTGAATGGATCTGTCCTCATGCCATAACGAGACGACATCCAACCTTTATTAATTGGAAGGCCCGCTACAAATGTGTCACTTGTAATCTTTTTCTCGCCTAAAATACTATCTAAGACTTCAAGCTGCTGTTCTCGGCTATCAATTTGATGGCTCAACTCATCAAGAACAGTAATTATATCAGGCGCTTGGTATACCGATCCTTCTTGCCCTCTAATCGGGCCGCCAATGGCTGGTAAGTGACCAAAGTTAAACTCGCCTTTATCTAACTTAGAACGATCTATTAACCGCTCTCCTAATGCATCAAGACGGGTTAAACGAGTTTGGAGTTGAGCCATACGAGACGTTAAGCCAACTAATTGCTCATCGGTCTGCTCTCTAATAGCGTCTAGCTCTTTACGCTGCTGTGTTAGATCTTGTTCCCATGCTTTAGCTGTTTCAGGACCAAATAGTCCTTCGTCTGCCAGCATCATGGTTAAGTAGTAGCCTGCCGCCCCCATAGAAAAAGGCAACACTGCAAGTGATAAGGTTAAAGCCCAGCGAGCCAACGGCCCCAAGGATATAGTTTTAGAGCGGCCGTGACGCTGACCAACAATGATTATATTCATGGTCGCATCCGTAAATGTTTTGTCTAATGATTAGTTTAGACTGAAAATCCCACCCATAGTGAGATAAATGTCACATGATTACTGAACTTAACAATAAGACAACAATCATTACGCAAAAATAATGACACCGAAGTGTCATTGTAAGGCTTATACCGCTGAAACAGGCTTAGAGTATGAAATAGGCGCTAAAGCCTCATCTTCAAAAGAGATGAACTCCCAGCAATCTTGCTGCTTAAGCAGTGCCCTAAGGAGTGCATTATTTAATCCGTGGCCGGATTTAACACCAATATATTCTCCGATCAGGCTATGACCCAATAGGTATAAGTCACCAACTGCATCTAGGATTTTATGCTTAACAAATTCATCATCATATCTAAGGCCGTCTTCATTCAAGACCCTATAATCGTCAACAACAATTGCATTGCTGACACTGCCACCTAATGCAAGATTTTGTGACCGCAGATACTCTATATCACGCATAAAACCAAAAGTTCTGGCTCGACTCACTTCTTTAACAAAAGAAGTCGTTGAAAAATCTAGGCTAGCAACCTGGTTTTCGGCGTCGAATAAAGGGTGGTCAAAATCAATCGTAAAACTCACTTTAAAACCTTTATAAGGTTTAAAAGATGCTGATTTATCACCATCAACAACAGTTACAGGCTTTGTAATCCGAATAAACTGCTTCGCTTTTGCTTGCTCTTCAATCCCTGCGGATTGCAATAAGAATACAAATGGGCCAGCACTCCCATCCATAATAGGCACTTCAGCTGCACTCAGCTCAACAAAGACATTATCAATTCCTAGCCCAGCCATCGCAGATAACAGGTGCTCGACTGTAGAAACCTTTACATCACCATTACTTAAAGATGTAGATAGTGTGGTATCGCCAACATTAGTCGCTTTAGCAACAATCTCAACAGCAGGTTCTAAGTCCGTACGAATAAAGATAATGCCAGTATCTACAGGTGCTGGTCTAAGGGTTAAATATACTTTTTCCCCAGAATGCAAACCAATGCCTGTTGCCCTTATGGCATTTTTCAAAGTACGCTGTTTAATCATTCAATATTTCACTTTGTTACAAATCGTGCAAATATCGCACAGTAATAGGCTATTATAACGCCATCTGCGCCATAGGCCAACCCGCCAAGGTTAATCTGCTTGGCGGCGTAAGAAGGCAGGAATATCTAAATAATCCATATCTTTACTTTCTTTACGCTCAGGCGCTGCTTGCTGCATAGGTTGAGCACTAGATCCACGCATAACTGTTGGTCTATCTAGCTTTTTGTAGTCTACAGAACCATCCGATTTATTAATCGTATTATCCACAACCTTTTTAGGTGCGGCTTCTACAACATCACCTAAACCAGTTGCCACAACAGTAACGCGCAGCTCATCGGTCATGCTTTCATCAATTACAGTACCAACTACAATTGTTGCATCATCAGATGAAAATTCTTCAATTGTGTCACCAACTTCAGTGAATTCGCCTAGAGATAAGTTTGTACCAGCTGTAATATTTACCAAAATACCGCGAGCACCTTCTAGATTAACATCTTCAAGTAATGGGCTTCTGATTGCAGCTTCAGCGGCTTCACGAGCACGCTCTTCACCTTTACCAGAACCTGTTCCCATCATGGCTTGACCCATCTCGGACATAACTGTTCTTACATCGGCGAAATCCACGTTAATCATACCCGGACGAATGATTAAATCTGCGATACCCTGTACTGCACCCAGTAGCACATCATTGGCTGCTGAAAACGCATCTAGTAATGTTGTATTTTTACCCAATACAGCCAAAAGCTTTTCATTTGGAATAGTAATCAATGAATCCACGTGCTTAGCTAGCTCAGCTAGACCACCGTCAGCCAATTTAATTCGCTTACGACCTTCAAATGGAAATGGCTTAGTCACAACTGCTACCGTCAAGATACCTAATTCTTTGGCTACTTCGGCTACTACTGGAGCAGCACCGGTACCGGTACCACCACCCATACCAGCCGTGATAAATACCATATCTGCGCCAGCTAACGCTTCTGCGATTCGCTCACGATCTTCCATTGCAGCTTGGCGACCCACCTCTGGGTTTGCTCCAGCACCTAGTCCTTTGGTCACTGTAGAGCCCAACTGCAACACAGAGCGTGCTGTCATATTTTTTAGTGCTTGTGAGTCTGTATTAGCGCAAATAAAATCCACGCCATCTACCTGGCTCATCACCATGTGCTCAACGGCATTGCCGCCACCACCACCAACACCTACAACTTTTATAATTGCACTGTGTTGTGGTTCATCTACTAACTCGAACATATCCCCATCTCTCTGAGTCATCGCCCTTCTCCTTTTTATTCGTCAGGCGCTATACTTCTTATAGCCCCCATTAAATATTAAAAATTGCCTTTAATCCAATGTTTTACGCGTGTATAGAAGCTAATTGGATCTTCTTCTTTCCGAGCAAATACTAATTCACCCAGTTGATGCTTAGCACCGTAAATTAATAACCCCACTGATGTGGCATAAATAGGGTTTGCCACCACATCTGTTAAGCCTTCAACTCCATTTGGTTTCGCTAGTCGAACTGGCACATGGAATATCTCTTCAGCTAATTCCACAACCCCTTCCATCTTGGATGTTCCTCCTGTTAACACCACTCCAGCTGCAATAACATCTTCAAATCCACTGCGTCTAAGCTCAGCCTGTATAAGAGTAAATAACTCCTCATACCTCGGCTCTACAACTTCCGCTAACGCTTGTCGAGAAAGGTTTCTTGGCTCTCTCTCACCAACACTCGGTACTTTGATTAATTCATCAGCACCGGCTAATTGCGTTAACGCACACGCATATTTGATTTTAATTTCTTCTGCATACTGAGTCGGCGTACGAAGTGCCATTGCAATATCATTGGTGACCTGGTCACCAGCAATAGGTATGACAGCAGTATGTCTAATTGAACCCTCGGTGAAAATTGCGATATCAGTTGTACCGCCACCAATATCCACCATACAGACACCTAGCTCTTTTTCGTCATCGGTTAATACCGCATAACTAGAAGCCAACTGCTCCAGAATAATATCGTCAATTTCTAAGCCGCAACGCTGTACGCACTTTTCAATATTTTGAGCGGCATTCAAAGCACCGCTAACCATGTGTACTTTTGCCTCTAAACGTACCCCAGACATACCAATAGGCTCTTTAATACCCTCTTGCATATCGATTACATATTCTTGCGGTAATACATGTAAAATACGCTGATCAGCGGGTATTGCGACGGCTTTAGCAGCATCCAATACACGCTCAATATCCATTGGGCCTACTTCACGATCTTTTATCGCAACTATTCCATGGCTATTCATAGAACGGATATGGCTACCTGCAATACCGGCATATACTGAATGTATTTGACACCCTGCCATTAACTCAGCTTCTTCGATAGCACGCTGAATTGATTGAACCGTCGATTCAATATTAACCACGACGCCTTTTTTAAGGCCTCTAGAAATATGACTACCGACACCCACCACCTTAATGATGCCATCGCCATTAACTTCACCAACAATCGCAACAACTTTAGATGTTCCAATGTCCAAGCCTACAATTAGCTTACTATCTGCAGATGCACTCATTATTCTTCTCTACCCCTGCACCTTGGCGGACTGTTCTATCCAAGCCACGGCAAACCCTTGTTCATAACGTAAATCAATACTACTGATTCGCGATAATTGAAATTGATCGATTACACTTTCTAACTGTCTCAAACCAGACATTGCATTTGCACCATCTAGCCAGATTTTCAATCCGTTTTGATCTTGTATTAGCCAGCCTGAGGTAGACTTTGTTAAGCCTACCAACTTCAAACCATGTCGTTTGCACCATTTATTAAACAACTGAAAATGCTGCATGACTATTCGGCTACTATCCCCCGCCCCTTTAAGCGATGGCAATACTAAATCTTCAAAATTAACCGGTAGAATATCTCCAGCCTGACTCAGTAAACTGGATTTATTCCAAATCGCTATTGGTTGCTCTTCTTGAACTTTAATTCTTAGCGTATCAGGCCAAACTTTTTCAACCTCGACCGACGCGATCATGGGCATTTCAATTAAGCGCTCATAAATTTCTTGTACATCTAAAGCAATATACCCTCTAGGATACACCCCTTCTAATTGATTCAATACCTCATGTTTTTTAACGTATTGAAACGATCCTGCTAATTCCAGCTGCTTAACTTCATTATTCGCCACTTGTAAAACCAATAGTACAAGTGCAAACATAACAGAACTAACCGTTATGCCAATCGATATAGGCTTAATCCATTGAGACAATAGAAAATTTCGTGACTCTTTTGCTTTTAATCGAGTCGCTCCTTTTCCTTTCATTTAACATTCGCCTTTAAAATATCAAGAACCAATTCAGGAAAAGAAATTCCATCTGCTTTAGCAGCCATTGGCACCAAGCTATGATCTGTCATACCAGGCACGGTATTAACTTCGATCAACCAAAATTTCTCATTTTCATCCTGCATAAAGTCAACTCGACCCCAGCCACTACAATCAACGGCTTCATAAGCTTTAACAGCCAGTTCCTGTAATTCACGCTCTTTCGTTTTACTTAAACCGCAAGGCACTAAATATTCAGTGTCATCTTGCAAGTATTTTGCATCGTAATCATAAAATTCATTAGCTGGTTTTAACTGAATCGCTGGAAGTGCACGTCCACCTAATATGGCAACGGTAAATTCTTTGCCTGTTATAAACTGCTCTGCCAGCACAGGGGATCCAGTGCTCGCTGCTGATATAAATGACTGCTCAAGATCTGCTAAAGCCTTGGCCTTTGAAATTCCGATGCTCGACCCTTCTAAAGCTGGTTTAACCATAATGGGATAACCTACATTACGAGCAAAACCCTCTAACATACCCAAAGAATCTGCCTTAACAAATTTAGGTGTTGGTAAATCTAGGCCCAACCATATTAATTTAGTTCGCCATTTATCCATGCATATTGCACTGGCCTTTACTCCACTGCCAGTATAAGGCAAGCCATAAAACTCTAGAAGACCTTGAATCGTGCCATCCTCGCCACCTACACCGTGCAAAGCAATGAATGCTGCATCAAATTTATGCGCACTCAATTGCTGGATAAGGTTTTCTTGTGTATCAATTTTAACTGCATCAACACCCAGTGATATTAATGCGTCATACACAGCACAACCACTATTTAAAGAAACCGCACGCTCAGCACTGTTGCCGCCTAATAAAACAGCAATCTTACCTAAGTTTTGTGCATTATTTTGAGTCATCCGTAGACCCCAATATCTCTGGTAAATCTTTTACAAGCTGAAGCGCTAACGCGCCTACACTGCCAGCACCTTGTGTAATTAAAATATCACCGGGCTTTAATATATCCTTAAGTACAGGACTCACATCAAACCCTCGTTCAATAAATATCGGATCTACTCGGCCTCGGCCGCGAATACTTCGGCATAATGAACGCCCATCGGCACCAGGAATCTCATCCTCTCCAGCAGAGTAAACATCAAGCAATAACAGCGCATCTACATCACTTAATACTCTTACAAAGTCATCATATAAATCACGTGTTCGCGAATAACGATGTGGTTGAAACATCATTACCAAACGATGATTGGGCCAGCCTTCACGAATCGCTTTAATCGTTACGTCTACTTCAGTTGGGTGATGCCCATAGTCATCAACCAGCATGACACTACCGTCTTTATGAGCAAAATTTCCACATACTTGAAAACGCCTACCCACACCTTGAAATTTTTCTAATGCACTGATGATTGCTTTATCAGATATTTTTTCATCTGTAGCAACTGCAATGGCAGATAGAGCATTTAATACATTATGATGGCCCGGCATTCTCAATCTGATATTTAAATCCGCATGAGATCCTGGGCGCTTCGCAGTAAACGAGGTATACATTCCGTCTTGCGAGATATTCACAGCATAGTAATCAGCCGATTCATCAAACCCATACGTTAAGACTGGACGATTAACTTCCGGTAAAATATCTCTAATGGTTTCATCTTCGATGCATAAAACAGCCAAACCATAAAAAGGTAAATTATGTAGGAATTCTATAAAGGTTTTTTTCAATTGATTAAAGTCACCACCATAGGTATCCATATGGTCCGCTTCGATGTTAGTCACTATTGAAACCATTGGCTGCAAATGCAAAAAAGAAGCATCTGACTCATCAGCTTCAGCCACTAAATATCGACTCCCACCTAGCTTAGCGTTGGTACCAGCACTGGTTAACTTACCGCCTATAACATATGTTGGATCTTTTTCACCTTCAGCCAAAATAGACGCAACTAGACTTGTAGTTGTGGTTTTACCATGTGTTCCTGCAACAGCAATACCGTGCCTGTAACGCATTAGTTCAGCCAACATTTCTGCTCGGCGTACAATTGGAATACGGTGCTCGGTCGCGTACTGTATTTCCGGATTAGATTGATCGATAGCGGTTGATACCACCACTACATCAGCATTTTTTACGTTTTCAGCTTCATGACCAAAAAACACTTGAACCCCTAAGGATTCTAATCGCTCAGTCACACTTGATACTTTTAGATCTGAGCCTGAAATGTCATAACCTTGATTTAATAAAACCTCTGCTATACCACACATCCCAACACCGCCAATTCCAATAAAATGGATCTGGCGAATTCGTCGCATTTCTGGAATTTCCCAACGCTGTACTACTTTATTCTCATTTTCCATGAGCAGCCTCAATACAATAATTAGCAACGGTTTTGGCTGAATCATTTTTAGCCAAAGTCCGTGCAGCAATAGACATATTCAAAATACGCTCTTTTGCTTGTAACAATTTTGTTAATTCGTCATTCAAATATTCACTGGTGAAACTAGATTGCTCACATAAAATAGCGGCTCCAGCATTCACTAAAAACATGCCGTTAACTGTTTGATGATCATCCACTGCAAATGGATAAGGTACCAAAATAGAAGCCACACCAGCAGACATCAATTCAGAAACAGTTAACGCTCCTGCTCGGCAAATAACGATATCAGCCCACGAATATGCTTCAGCCATATCAGCAATAAAGGCACTTACCTTAACGGATACCACTCCCGCTTGCTCATAGCCACTTTTAACATCTTCAAAATTACGAGATCCCGCTTGATGCCAAACACTAATTTCAGGACTGTATTCAGCCTGAGACAAAGTCTCAATCAGTACATTATTAATTGCTACCGCTCCAAGACTGCCGCCAACAACCAATACATTCAATCCGCTTTTCTGTTGATCTAATCGCTCTTCAGGGGGCGCTATTTTAGTAATCGTAGAGCGAACAGGATTTCCAACTGTTATTAATCTAGCCCTTTTCTTAAAAGCCCCTTCGAATGCTTGCAATAAAGGTGAAGCAAAGCGACTTAATAATTTATTAGTCATTCCCGGAATAGCATTTTGCTCATGAATCACCAAAGGTGTCCTCGATAAAACGGCCATTAATCCACCTGGGCCAGATGCAAAACCACCCATCCCTAAAGCCATAACAGGCTTAACTTTGATAAATACTTTTAGTGTTTGCCACATAGCACGAATCAATTGTAAAGGGGCTAGTAACAACTTCAATATTCCATTACCTCGTAAACCTGTAATCGTAATGCGATGTAGCTCATAGCCTGCATCTGGCACAAGGTCGTTCTCGATTCCTTTTACACTTCCTAACCAATGAACTACGTAACCTTTACGCATTAACTCTCTTGCAACGCTAATGGCAGGAATAACATGTCCACCAGTTCCACCTGCCATAATTAACACATTATTTTTTTTCATGAGCAGTCTCCATTTCATGATGAACTCTAAGTAATAATGCAATGGCAATAGAGCATGCTAATAAACTAGACCCACCAAAACTAACAAACGGTAATGTAATGCCTTTTGTAGGCAGTAAACCCATATTCACGCCTAAATTAATAAACGCCTGAAAACCAATTAACATCGCCATGCCATAAGCCACATACGCAGCAAAGAACTGTTGCTTAGAAAATGCTTTCTTTCCAATGCTCATACCTTTCATAAAAATATATACAAACAATGCAATTATAACCGTTGCCCCTAACAAACCTGTTTCTTCAGACCAAATTGCAAATACAAAGTCTGTATGAGCTTCAGGTAAATAAAACAATTTCTGAATACTATTGCCTAACCCAACACCCGTGAACTCGCCACGGCCAAACGCTATTAGGCTTTGAGTTAACTGATAACCACTGCCGAACACATTTTCAGCATCCCACGGTTTCCAATACCCCGTTAGTCGCTCCAACCGATAAGGCTGACTAATCAAAATTAATACCGATGCACTTAAAACAACAACAGCCGTTAAAATAAACTGACCGGCTTTCACCCCACCTAAAAACAACAAAGCCAACGTAGAAAGAATAAGCACGACGACGGCACCAAAATCTGGTTCAAGCAATAACAACATGGCCAGCAAAGACAATACAAAAAGAGGTTTAATAAATCCTGACCACTTTGATTGCACCTCTTCACGTCTACGATCCAAATAACTCGCCATATATAAAACGGTGGCTATCTTTGCAAACTCACTAGGCTGTACATTCATAATGCCTAGAGATATCCAACGCATACTTCCGTTTACCTCTTTACCAATTCCTGGTATCAAGACTAAAATTAGGCTAGCTAAAGAAATAACAACAAGTACTGCACTCAAGGACCGCAGCCATTGCAATGGAATTCGTATCACAACCATGGCAGTAATCAAACCAAGTACGAGATAAATGCCGTGACGCATACTAATATGTAGGCTATTACCATAATGCCTTTCAGACCAATCCATACTGGCTGACGTCACCATTAACCAACCAAGAACAGACAATAAAATAGTTGCCCACATTAACGATGAATCGACAATCAACTTTTGCTTTATGTCCAGCTTTTGCCAAACAGGGATGCTTGGAGCTGCAACACGGGTGGCAGAACTCATAAATCCTCCACCAACTGCACAAAAGTTTCACCACGGTGCTCAAAACTTTTGAACATATCAAAACTGGCACATGCCGGTGACAATAAAACAGCATCACCGAATGTTGCATTCAAACACGCTTTTTTAAATGCATCATTAAAATCATCTGCAGTCACTACATGCGTGTCATTTTCTAAAGCATGCTGAATCAATATTTTATCACGGCCATACGCAACTAGGGTTTTAACACCTGATTGAATCGCTTTTTTCATATAAGAGAAATCAGCGCCCTTACCATCACCACCAGCCATCAATATAATGGAGCCATCTACATCAGCCTGTAAGCCATCTAAAGCAGCGACTGTTGCACCTACGTTTGTTCCTTTTGAATCATTAAAGAAATCCACACCATTATGCTTTCCAACCCACTGACAGCGATGCTCTAAACCGGGGTAATCTTGTAAAGTTGTCAACATTGAATCTAACGATAAACCCGCCGCCGAGCCTAACGCCATTGCGGCTAAAGCATTGCTGCGATTATGAGTGCCTTTAATTTTTAATTGCTTAGTGCTAATCAAGGCTTGATGACCAATCGCCAGATAGCTTTCACCATCCTGCTCTACCATACCAAAGTGATTTTCTATCGACTCACTTAAGCCAAACGTAATGGTTTTTACATCTAATTTTCGTAACGGAACCGAACGCTCATCATCACGATTTACAACGGCAGCTTTGCAACCATTAAATATATTATGTTTAGCATGCCAGTAATCATCGTAGCTATTATAACGATCTAAATGATCCGGACTGACATTGAGAACAGTGGCCACATCAGCATTTAAATTAGGCGTTGTTTCAAGCTGAAAACTACTTAATTCCATTACATATAATTGAACATTTTCATTAATCAATTCTAATGCTGGCGTGCCTAAATTACCGCCAATTGCCACATTCAAACCAGCATCTTTTGCCATATCACCCAGTAATGTGGTTACCGTACTTTTGGCATTCGAACCGGTAATTGCTATAACAGGTGCCTTAACATAATCAGAAAATATTTGAATATCGCCAACAACTGGCACACCTTTCTTAACGGCCGCTTGAATTTCTTTTGTTGCTAATGCAAGTCCAGGACTAAGTATTATTTTTTTAGCATCACATAATAGTCGCTCATCTAGACCGCCCAGAATAACGGATACTTCGGGATAGCTATCCTTAACAGCCTGAGCAAATGGTGCCTGCTCACGCGTATCCATAGCGATAACGCTTTCACCACGATCAGCAAAGAAGGAAACAACTGAAAAGCCAGTTTTTCCTAGTCCGATTACAACAATATGCTGATCTTTTTTAGTCATTATAATTTATATCAATCTTATCTAATTTTTAATGTAGCCATTCCAATCAATACCAAAAATAAGGTAATGATCCAGAATCGAACAATCACTCTTGGCTCAGGCCAACCCTTTAATTCAAAATGGTGATGTAATGGTGCCATTCTAAAAATACGCTTTCCTGTCAATTTAAATGATGCAACCTGCAAAATAACACTGACGGTTTCTGCAACAAAAATTCCACCCATAATAAACAGAAGAATTTCTTGGCGAACCACAACTGCAATCACACCTAAAGCAGCACCTAACGCTAATGAGCCAACATCACCCATAAATACTTGTGCTGGGTAAGTGTTAAACCATAAAAAACCAATTCCAGCACCAACTAAGGCCCCACAGAAAATAGCCACTTCACCCACACCATCTAAGTAAGGTAAGAATAAATACTCTGCAAAATTCACATGCCCAGTTAAATATGCACAAACACCCAGTGCACCACCCACCATCACTGTTGGTAAGATTGCCAAACCATCCAAGCCATCAGTTAAATTTACTGCATTACTACTACCTACAATGACAAAGTAAGTTAATACGATGTAAAAAACTCCGAGGTCGATGGCAATATCCTTAAAGAATGGGACTATCAAGGTTGTCTCAGCTGGACCAGCAGCTGACGCATACAAATAAACACCAGCAATAATGGCAATAATACTCTGCCAAAACATTTTCCAACGAGCAGGTAAACCACGAGAATTCTTTTGAACAACTTTTCTATAATCATCAACAAAACCAACCACTCCAGTAGCCAGTGTCACTAATAAAACTACCCATACATAATGATTACCTAGATCACCCCACAATAAAGTACTCACGGCAATGGCTAATAAAATCATAACCCCACCCATTGTTGGTGTGCCTGATTTACTCAAATGCGACTTAGGGCCGTCATCACGAACCGCCTGCCCTATTTGACGTCGTTGCAAGGTTTTAATCACATACGGACCAAACCAAAGCGCAATAACAAGTGCCGTTAGAGTTGCAAAAATGCCTCGTACGGATAAATAATTAACAACTGCAAAACCGCTGTTATATTGCTGTAAATATTCAGCTAACCAAAGCAACATATTTGCTTCCCCTAAATTTTCTTATCTGATTGTTCAATTATTTCAGATACCACGCGATCCATTCTCGCACTTCGCGAGCCTTTCACTAATACAGCAGTATTCGAATTCAGTTTCGTTTTCAAAAATCTTATTAAATTGTCGTTACTTGCAAACCAATGAGCGTTATCACCAAAAGATTCAGCTGCTCCGCGACTAAATTCACCTACGGCAAAAAACTCATCAATTTTTCCATTACGTGCATAAACACCAGACTCAGCGTGCGCTAATTGGGTTTCGACCCCTAGCTCTGCCATGTCGCCCATCACAAAAATTTTATGTCCTGTTCGGCTCGCCAACACATCAACTGCCGCTCTAACTGATGCTGGGTTTGCATTGTATGTATCATCAATCACAACACTGCCGTTTAACCCTTTTTCCTCAATTAGACGCCCTTCAACACCCTCAAAAGTTTCAAGCCCAGATACAATATGCCCTATTGGCATATTCAATGCGCTGCAGGCTGCTGCACACGCCAATGCATTCATTACATTATGACGGCCCATTACGCGAAGCTGAACCTTGGCCGACTGGTCTGCTATATGCATAATAAAACCACAGCAACCCATTACATCAATTTCAATATTAGTCGCTTTGACACTCGCCTCATCAGATACACCAAAACTAATAACATTTTTAGATCCTGCTCTCACTTTCCATTGAGAGTAATACGGGCTATCTGCATTTAAAATGGCTGTTCCATTTTCAGGTAATGCATCAATGATTTCACCCTTGGTCCTGACTATGGTTTCTATATCACCAAAACCTTCTAAATGCGCCTCTTCAGCATTGGTTAAAATAGAAACCGTTGGCCTTGCCAAATTAGAACTGTACGCAATCTCACCTTCGGCGCTTGCACCCAGTTCAATAACGGCATAATCATAAGTATCACTCAAACGCAGTAGCGTAATCGGTGCTCCTATATGATTATTAAAATTACCACGGGTAACCAAGACCTCATTATGTTGACGCAACAGATTAGCCATCATCCCTTTTACAGTCGTTTTACCACTGCTACCTGTTACGGCAATCACATCTTTATGAAATCTATTACGATTAAAAAGTGCTAACAGACCTAATCCCTTCGTTGTGTCTTGTACCAATAAAGTTGGCACACTTAAACCATCCATTGCCTTGCTAATTACAACACCGCAAGCTCCTTTTTCAATGGCCTGAGCAACATACTGATGACCATCTAATCGATCACCAATTAAAGCCACGTATAAATCACCCGGCTGCAACGTTCTAGTATCAGTACTTACAAACTGAAAAGGAACGTTTGCTCCGCGATGTTTAGCTGAAATAAATTCAGCCACTTCAGCCAGCCTAACTGCACCTATCATACTAATGTCTCCACACGCATTGCTTTTTCAGCAACACTTACATCACTAAAATATTGTTTCTGACCACAAATTTCTTGATAGTCTTCATGACCCTTTCCTGCAATCACAACAATGTCCTGACTGCTCGCCATTGATATAGCTTTTTCAATGGCTATTTTACGATCTAATTCAATTGAAAATGGCCCTGCTAAACCTTGAATCATATCTTGGCAAATTTTCTCTGGGGATTCGGTGCGAGGGTTATCACTTGTAAAAATAACATCATCAGAATTTCGCAGAGCGATCTTTCCCATTAGCGCTCTCTTACCTTGGTCGCGATCCCCGCCGCATCCAACAACTAAAATAAGCTTACCGTGATTATGCTGCTTAACCGATTTTAACACCTGCCCTAATGCATCAGGTGTATGCGCATAATCAACCAATACTAACGGATCGGCTTTAGAACCAACAACTTGCTGCATCCGGCCTAAAACGGGCTTTAAATGACTGCACAAAGACAGTAACTGCTGAAGCAATACGCCACGAGATAGCCCGTAAGCTATCACAGCTGCAACATTGTAAACATTGAACTCACCGTATAGAGGAAGAAATACTGAAGATGCTATTCCATTCCAACGAAACTCAACCCTCATTCCTTTTTCGGTTAAAGATTTTATAGAAAACTGTAAGTCTGCATCTCTTGATGTACCGTATGTTATTACTTTTTGCGCGCTTGTATTTTGAAGCAGAGTGGAAGCATATGCATCATCAACATTTACAATGGCCAACTCCAAGTCACTCCACTTAAATAACTTAGATTTTTCAGCACCATAAGCTGCCATAGTGCCATGGTAATCCAAATGATCTCGGGTTAGATTACTGAAAATAGCGGTTTTAAATTTAACACCTTCCAATCGTTGCTGCTCAAGCCCGTGACTCGATACTTCCATTGCAACTGCATCGTTAGCCAACGATAAATCTCGTAGAACTGTATGTAACTTTTCAAGAGGTAAGGTTGTCATCCCTGATACTGTTAAATCGTTCCACTTACCATAACCCAGTGTTCCCATAACCGATGACTGAACATTCAAACCTTCTAGTAATTGCGCCAGGTAATAACAGATTGAAGACTTACCATTTGTTCCTGTTACACCAATTACATTCATGTCATTTGTTACTTGGCCAAATTTTGTATGAAGCAAGTCCCCAGAAAACGCCATTACATCTTCAACTTTCAATGTCGCATCTATTACTATTTCGGTAAGCAAACTACTGCAAATCACAAGTACAGCACCCGATGCACAAGCTTGCTCAATATATTCCAACTCATTCTTTGCCACAGAAGGCAATGCAACGTAACAATCACCTTGCTGTACTTCGCGGCTATCAAAACAAAGATTTTTAATATCAATAGAATGCAAAAAATCTGGAAGGCTATTTAGCTGTCCAGATAAGAATGTAAATGCATTTGAATTAATATGGATCATCTTCCCACCTTAGCGATGATACCATCGTCAAATTGCGTGGGAGGGATATTCATTAACCTTAAACTAGCCTGAGTCACCCTTGAAAAAATAGGTGCCGCCACCTCACCACCATAATATTCACGGCCCGATGGATCATCTACTACTACCACGGTTACAATTCTCGGATCATTTGAAGGTGCGATACCCGCAAATAACGCTAAATAACTTTCATCCTCATAACCATCGCGCCCCACCTTGTGAACCGTTCCTGTTTTGCCCGCTACTGTATAACCTTCAACTTTTGCCCTTCTGGCTGTGCCCTTTGGCCCAATCACAGTTTCTAGCATTTTAATCACTTGCTTGGCTACTTTCTCACTCATTATACGCTCACCAACTTCTGGGGCTTTTCGAATCAATGTTAGTGGCTGCTTAACACCACCATTAGCCAAAACCTGATAGGCTTGAGCCAATTGCAAAGGTGTTACAGCCAATCCATAACCGTAAGACAAAGCCGCACTCTGTAGCTTACTCCACTTGTTCGATGCCACTGCTACGCTACCGCCATGCTCCCCTGGTAAGCCTAAACCGACAGATCGACCTAAACCAAGTTTCTGATAAAATGCCCACAAATTTTCACCACCGATTTTTAATGCCAGTTTACTTACACCCACATTACTCGACTTGGTTAAAATCCCAGTGATATCTAGCTCGCCATAATTGCGATGATCTCGAATCGTGTTATTGCCTAAACGAATATAACCAGGGTGAGTATTTATGCGTGAATCTACCTTAACTTTGCCAGACATTAACGCTGCAGCAACAGTAAAAGGCTTCACTGTTGAGCCTGGTTCAAAAATATCGGTTACCACTCGATTCCTAACTGCAGACGCTTTTAATTCTGAACGATTATTTGGATTAAAAGCGGGCTGATTCACTAAAGCTAAAATTTCTCCGGTTTTAATATCCACCATCAACAAAGAACCTGCTTTGGCCCCATGTTGCTTAACAGATGCTTTTAATTCTCGATACGCCTGATACTGTAATCGTAAATCAATACTAAGCATCAATTCACTGCCTGATTCAGCAGGCTTTATAATACCTAAATCTTTAACCAACCGACCCAATCGATCTTTAACAGAGCGTCCAACACCTAAATCACCCTGAAGCCACTCATCATATGCTAGCTCAGCACCTTCAATTCCAGCCTCATCTATATTTGTAAACCCCACTACATGACTAGCAACTTCCGCAGCAGGATAAAAGCGTTTATATTCTTGCTCTAAACCAATACCTGGTAGATTTAACTTTGCTATTTTATCTGCTTGCCCTGGAAACATGTGACGCTTTAAATAGATAAATTCGCGATTCGCATTCTTATTAATGTGTTTTTTTAGCTCTGACACTTTTATTTCTAAAAGTGGTGCTATCGCTGAAATATCCACTGCGTCTTTTAAGATTTGCTTAGGGTTTGCCCAGATACTTTTAACAGGTGTACTTACCGCTAACGGTTCATTATTACGATCAACAATCATGCCCCGATAAGCAGGTATATTGTGATCGCGAATGACACGCTTAGCACTTTCATTTTGTAAGAAGTCGGTTTCTAAAATTTGAAGCTGAGTTAAACGCAATACCAGAAGAGCAAACAGCAGTAAGCCGGCTGCTACTACTGTGTAGTGGCGCCAGCTACTGAAATGCTCAGGGTATTGGTTCTTATTACTCATGTATTTGAATTACCCGTGTATTATTTTTATCAGGGAATTTCATATTTAATTTATGCCTTGCTATAGCCTCAACTCGGCTAGGAGCTGCCAAGGTGCTGTATTCGAGCATTAACAAGCCGTAATCCTCTTGTAACTTATTATGCTCATTACCTAGCGCTTGCCACTCATGTGTTAATTTTCTATATTCAAAACTGGTGTAAATAACAGAAACTGCACTAACCAATAACACCAAAGCACTTACTTTCAACTTTAAAGGCATTACAAAAGTACCGCTTAAACCAGTTTTTCAGCAATACGCATTATGGCGCTTCGAGAGCGCACATTCGCTTCAACCTCTTCCTTGCTCGCCTTAATCGCCTTACCTATATGCTTTAATTCTTTAGGGTAATCCGCTTCCATTATTGGAATATCCGGTGGTAATTGCGGCCCTTTTTCTTTATCTCGAATAAAGCGCTTAACCATTCGATCTTCTAAAGAGTGAAAGCTAATTACGACCAAACGCCCATCTTTATCTAAGCTGTCCATTGAATACTGCAAGGTCTCAGTTAAATCCCCTAGCTCGTTATTCAGAAAGATCCGCATACCTTGAAACGCTCGAGTTGCAGGATGCTTATTCTTTTCCCACTTAGGGTGGGCATCTTTAATCACTTGAGCCAGATCTAGGGTTCGCTCAAATGGCTCGGCTTTACGACGTTCAACTATGGCTTTCGCTAAGCGACGACTGCAACGCTCTTCACCAAACTGATAAAACACATCCGCTATTTCTTCTTCTCTTGCGACTGCGATCCACTCCGCAGCTGTCATACCGGCTTCTGTATTCATGCGCATATCCAGCGGGCCGTCTCTCATAAAACTAAAACCACGTTCAGCCTCGTCTAACTGCGGGCTACTCACACCCAAGTCCATCAATATACCTGCTACAATTTTGCCTTCGCCTTTTTGTGCGATCCACGTTTTTAACTCTGCAAACGAGCCATGACAAATACTAAAACGGCTGTCTTGCTGCTCAAGCTCTTTACCGGTTTCAATAGCTCTAGGGTCTTTATCAATACCGATCAAACGACCATGTTCCGATAAACGCTCAAGAATCAATCGGCTATGCCCACCACGACCAAATGTGCAGTCTACATACAGTCCATCAGGTGCCTGAACCAATGCATCTACAGCTTCATTTAATAAAACGGTTATGTGTTCACTCATAGTGATAAATTCATCAACTCTTCTGGCAATTCGGTTTCATCACGCATGGCATCTAAATAACTCTGACGACGAACATTCCAATGCTCTTCATCCCAAAGCTCGAACTTCTTGCCTTGGCCCATCATGATCAGTTTTTTTTCTAATCCAGCGTATTCACGTAAAGGAGCTGGCAACAACAAACGCCCACTACCGTCCATATCAATGTCGGTGGCATGGCCAATGATTAATCGTTGAATTCTTCTTGCGGCAGGGTTGAAGCTTGGTAACGCTTCAATTTTTGCTTGAATTGGCTCCCATTCTTTTAATGGGTAAACCAATAAGCACTTCTCTTCGGTATCAATCGTGACAACTAATGCACCATCGTTGCTCTCATGCAACAATTCACGGTAGCGGGCGGGGATAGCCATACGGCCTTTCGCATCCAAATTGATATTGTGCACACCCCGAAACATATTTTTATAACCCCTTTACCCAGAAAACCCCACATTTACCCACAAAACTACACTTCTACACACTATAGAAACAGAACTAGGGCATTGCAAGTTTAGAATCCCAAAATTCGGACATTTGGCCCATATAGAGGACAATTCATAGTAAATACAGGGGGTTCGTACTTAGACTGATTGGGAATAAAAAATGACTAAAGATTAAGCATAAAGAAATAGCTTGAAAAGGGGATGGGGATTCAATAAAGGTCGACCCTTGCTGATATAAGCAAGGGTCGATTATGAGACGGTCTGTAAGCCGGGTTCTGTCACCCCGAAAGGTGGCAATCATTCATCTAGGCCTTAAATCGCTCTAAGGCTCAAGCAACCTACCCGTTCCCAACGCGGGCCGCGCCAATAGGAACCTATTTGGTCTTGCTCCGAGTGAGGTTTACCATGCCACGAACCGTTGCCGGACGCGCGGTGCGCTCTTACCGCACCCTTTCACCCTTACCTGTTCATACCGAAGTATGCCATCGGCGGTATACTCTCTGCTGCACTGGCTGTTAGCTTTCGCTACCCAGACGTTATCTGGCACCCTGCCCTGTGGAGCCCGGACTTTCCTCCCCTATCGATTAATTCAATAGCGGCGATTGCCCAACCATCTCAGGGCGCAAGGATACGCATAAATTGGTTTTGTTCAAGGAGAAAACGCTTTGAAATGAAGAGTATGCTGATCTTGCAATTAACAGGATGCTTGGCAGGTCATTACCAACACAGTGAGAGTGGTTAGATTCGTACAAATATAAACTTCTGAGAGAGTAAAATGTCCTAACTTAACTATTTAAGAGCAGCACCCAAAGAAAAATAAAATAGCTCAGCCCTCCTCTTCAAACTTATACCCCACACCATATACGGAGTGAATGATTTCTTGCCCTGGTATCACCTCGGCAATTCTTTTACGCAGTTTTTTGATATGACTATCCACAGTTCGATCGCTGACAACGCGATTATCACTATAAATACTATCGATTAACTGCTCCCGAGAATAAATACGACCCTTACCGCAATAAAGAATATTCAACAACTGAAATTCTACCGCAGTTAGCACCAACTCCCGGCCATTTATACTCGCCTTATAGCGAGATTCATCCAAGCTAATATTCGAATTTAACTCTTGAGTGTCCGCTGGATTTGAACGCCTTAGAACTGATTTAGCCCTTGCTACAACTTCTCGAGGACTAAAGGGTTTACAAACATAATCATCAGCCCCTAATTCAAGCCCCAACAACCTATCCACTTCTTCAACCCTTGCTGTCAGCATAATAATTGGAACTGAAGAGAAAGCCCTTAAACCCTTGCAGATCTCTATACCATCCTTACCTGGAAGCATAATATCCAATAACACTAAGTCAGGTGAATTTTGCTGCACCCAAGACTCCACCTCCAAACCATTATCTATATGGTGCGTCAAATATCCAGATTGCTCAAAATAGTCTGACAATAACTGTGCAAGCTTATTCTCATCCTCAACGATCAAGATTACTTGCTTACCCATTGTTTGATTCATAAATATTAGCCTTGATGTTTTTTAAGGTTCTTTAGAGTCATAACAGGTAAGTGAACCGAAATCCAAATACCGCCCAAAGGTGAGGCCTTCGCATCGATACTTCCATTATGGGCCGATACGATATTCTTACAAATTGACAAACCTAGTCCTGCACCACCCGTTACTCGATTACGCGATGACTCCACTCTAAATAGGCGCTCAAATAAGCGAGACTCTTCCGCCTTACTCACCCCTGGTGACGAGTCTTGAAAATTGAAAACGACGCCACTTCTATCTGAATCTACTTCTACAAGCAGTTTTCCTGGGGCATCGGTATAACGCAAACTATTCTTCAATAAATTACTAAACAATTGCTTAAGCCTAGCAGCATCAGCCAAAATAACGACATTAGAATTTAGAGTTGAGTCAAAGCTTAAGGATATATTTTTACTCTCAAATTCTGATGAAAAAGATTCAATAATTAAACTTAAAACATCAACCGGATTAACTTTAGTTTTTTGATAATTAAGAGCACCGATATCCGACATAGATAACTCATACAAATCGTTAATCAAGTGATTTAAATGCTCAACTTCAGCATGCAATGATTCAAGTGCCTGAGGACTGTACTCTCGCACACCATCTTGTATCGATTCTATCTCACCCTTTAATATTGCAAGTGGCGTACGTAATTCATGAGATATATCAGCAATCCACTGCTGCCGTGCTTTTTCATTTTCCCTTAGGGTATTCGCCAGTGAATTAAAGTTTTTTGATAGCAGCCCCAATTCATCCTTGGTGGTAACTGGAATCACTGTTTTATAGTGACCTGAGATCAATCGCTCAGTCCCCTTACTTAAAAACTTAATAGGCTTAACTAAGTGAGCTGCTATCGGGAAAACCACCAACACACAAATAATCACCATCAAGAATGCAACAAACAAAAATGCTTTTGATTGCTGCTCAACAAACAATAAATCTAATTCACTAGATAGTTTATTTTGAGGGAAATGCCCAAGATAGCCAACAATCTCATTATCGACGATCAATGAGAGAAGCCTCAATTCATCAACTCTGTCTATACGCCCGACAACAACACCCTTATTACGATCCAAAAGCATTGGGCGATCATCTGTTTCACCACGAGGAGGTGGTCGCCTAGAGAATTCAGGAGGTGGGAACCGCTGACCTTCAGGCCTGTTATTTGAAGGCCTATCATTGCGCCTATTTTCTCCCATACCCCCTCTAAACCGTGTAGACGGCCCAAAAGATGCCCCATCTACATGAACTGAAACTAACTTATCCCAAATCGAAAAATCATCCAAAAAACCTGACCAACTTTTATTTTCCTCCCAATGCTTTATAAGCTCTTTGCTCATCTGATGGTATTTCTGCTCTTCCTGCTTATTTATATAATCTAAAAAGCCTTGATCAAAACTCCATGACATCACCAAATACATGCATAGAACAACGCTACCAGTAGCTAATAGCAAAACTGAAAATAATTTGAAACGAATATTAAAATTTATATCATTTAGTTTAAACACAAGAAACCCAAGCTTCATCAGTGATTTTAATAATAGCGTGTAACTCGTTAACAATCTGTTAAAAAAGTATAAAAATCAGCATTACCAGTCTAATACAAGTACTGAATCCTAAAAGCCACACCTTGCCCTGCATCACTATCATTGATGATTTCAGAAGATTGAGTACGAACATAATTGCCCATTAATCGAATGTTTGAATCATAATAATAGTTAACACCCAAAGAAAAAGTTTCTAACTTAGAGCCATCACTATTTTGCGAGGTATCAAGCTCACTGTATCTAGATGCAATTTCCCAAGCCCCTTTTTTTGACTTGGGCTTGACCCCTGAAAAAGCACCACCCTTATAACCACGCTGCTCACCAGTTAAAAAGTAACTGGCTTGGATATAATACGCACTTAGATCAACATCCTCTGAAGCATCCACCGCTTCTAAGCTTGCCGTAAAGTACTCTGATTGAAAAGATAAAGGCCCGTTTACCCAAGCTAGCTCTACAACAGCTTGCTGTAATACATCTGTAGCAATCTTATTCGTTTCAATGATTTCATCAGACAAGTGTAATTCTGCTCGCTCATCAATTTCAAAGTTCTCGCCATTAAGATAACGCAATGAGCTTGCTACACCAAGGTGTAACAACTTTCCACCTCTATTAATAGGAGCCCAACTTACCCTCGATGTAATTGCATAAGATGTATCATCACCTTCATCCTCTTTCAAATTCATCAACGCAAATGACCAATTTAAATCATTCTGAGAAAATGACATCATAGCGCCTTTATTCTTTCCTGGTGCAAAAGCATTACTGCCCATAGATCGCTCTAAAAAAGTTGAGTTCTTAGAGCTTGTCATATTCTCTAAACCAAATGGCTCTTTAAACTTCCCCAGCGTTAACTGCGCACCTTCCCAACCATCATAGCGAGCATAAGCATCACCGATTTCACTGCTTTCATCGCCTTCATCAAAATTTATTTGTAGCTTAGCTTTCCAATTATTTTTCAGGTTATGTTTAATATCAAGCCGAGCTCGCCTAACCTCAGTATTAAGCTCCGTATCGCTTTCAACGTTATTTCTTAAGTTACCGTTAAGAAAGCTATAATCAAACATAAATACAGTATTAATTTCTGTATCAGCCTTAGTTTGAGAATAAGCCCCCAGAGAGAATACAATCATGCATACAAACGAGAAATACTTAACAAAATAATTATTCATGTCACACCTTATTTTATTTAACATCTACATACTTAGCATCATTTTCTGAATAATTACTCAATGACTCATAAGATTCACTAAAAGGCTGGTACTTAACAATAATATCCACACAGTCTTTCACGAAATCAATATGTACAATACTCACATCTTGAACATTCAGCCCTGTTCTATTCTTTAAATCTTCAATCAAAATATCATGTCGATCAGGTACAATATTTTCAATCTTTTCATATTGAATTGTTTTTTCCAACAAGGCCTGACCACTCAAAAAATGTTCACAAAGCAACGCACAAGAAATAAACACAGAATGCAATACAAATAATTCAAGCAGGGCCACCGACCCTACTGAAGACAACAATGACATTGCAATAACAAGAAAAAGATATGTCATTTCCTTAACTGTGATTGACTCTGTTCGATATCTTAACATCGAAAACACTGCAAATAATCCAAAAGCAAAACCCATAGATATATCAACCGAATGCAATAGATATGTAACACTAAATACCCCCACAGCAAATAGTATGAAAGAAGTAGCATGCTCTCTATTCCCTACAGGAGTCTTTGAAAACCCTCGCATATAGCAGCCAAATACCAATAAACATACAGAGAATGTATTGAGTAATAATTTTAAAATAAAGTCAGAATCTAACGTTGAAAACATATAAAAGTCCTTAGGTATGTATATTAATTAAATTTATTTAGCGCAGTAAATACAGGTTTAAATCGATTGTACTTCAAGTGTGGCGTCACCAAACTACACCCAATACAATATTTGCTAAATTTCATTGGTCTAATACCAAGATTTAACATCTCTTTTGCAAATGGTGAATTCATATTATGTTTATTTTGTTTAAGCTCAGCGATAAAAAAACGATCAAACTCAACTGACTTTGATCGATCAACAGATGTAAACCGTAAGTTAAAATCTAACGTTAAGCGCTCACCGTTTTCTTCATTGGCTAGAGCAATTCTATTATACGATCCCCATTGCGACGGCCTTAACCTTTCAAAATCATTAGAAATATCGCTAAGAAAACTTTTCTCTTCCACGCCATCAATACGGGGCTCACTCGATTCTATTCGAGATTTTATAGTACGCCCTTTATTATTTTTGAACTTAACCTCTAGAAAACCCTTATTACTATCAACATAATTTCTATGACGTACCTTATATCGATTCAACTTACCCTGATGATGTGCATGATAAAAATCGTACTCCGGTGTATCAAAATAGGTATTGTGATACACAAATACTCGTTTTTCATTTATTTCAAGTGCCTTGTAATATGGCAACAACCTATTAAGAATAGGCTCCAACAAAATAATTGGAATTAAATATTTAGTATCTACCCGATCCATTAATGATGCGTTATGTAACTCTTTTAAGTTATAACTTTCAAATTGATATAAATGAGACAATGAAGTCAATGCATTTAATGATGAAAAAGTTAAATCATTTTTCGTATATACAGACACCCGTATTGAACTCCAGTTAATAAAATGATTTATCGTAGCCAAAGTATTTTTAATACATGAATAGGCTTACGGCTTCACCATACAAATATAAAGTGCATTAAAAATGATAATAATGTGTAAAAAAAATGGAAGGATAAATTATTGAATACTTTTTTACTAATAAGAAGTTCTATCTACTCGGAAATAGGAGCAACCTTAAAACCATCCTTACTATTCGTTCCACTCAACAAATAAAATGAAGCGTACAAAAAATAAAACCTAAAATCAGCTCAATTTGATGCACAACTTCCTTAATAGACTTTAATTAACGTGGACCTGTTGGACCGCCACCAGTAGTCCCACAATATCCACTACCATTACCACTAGCATCCTCTATACCGTCTAATTGATTTTGCACACTATAAGCCCGATCAGTGACAAATGAAGTCAGCCCTGGAATTTGATCCACAGTGCTATCCAGCCCTATTTCAAACTCAGACGCACTATAAAATGCAGTGGGATCACTTGCCACATCAGTGCGAATTAAATCTGCAATATCTTCTACGGTTTGCTCCAGCACATCAGGGTTCAAACTACCATCAATCAATTGCTGAATATAAGCATGGTATGTAGAAAGGTTTCCATCACTTGAAAGTAAAGCAGCGATCAATGGTCGATCAGACAGTGCCCCTTGAGTAGGCTCATCTATATACAGTCCTTCAATATCACTGCAACCCATACTAAAGGTTCCAAATGATTCATTAAAATCCCACGGAATAATAGTGAACACTCCACTTTGCTCGTACAAGTAATAATTATGAGCCAAAGTCCCTTGATAACTATCTAAGTTTCCCATTACAGTAGACGCGGCCAAATAACG
>JAWUVN010000074.1:0-10995 GCA_034112345.1 Bermanella sp.
GTATGTTCAATTAAAATCCCCCATTTATCATTATTAAAAGGTAAAATAAACTCTAATTCAATTCCAATTCCAACTCCTGTTTTATTTCCATAATCAGTTTTCAGGGAAGTTAGATTAACATTTTCGCTCATTGTTAATGACGAACTATTAATGCGTGGCCTAAGTGTTAAATTAAAAAAATCTCTTTTTTGCTTTTGCTCAAAATTGGTTAATTCAATGTTATGACACTTATTATAAAGTGTGAAAAATTTAATTAGATCCTTCACTACCCTGCCCCACTATTTAAACTGGGCTTCTGATTTCGCGCACAGGGTGCGACTCCTACAAATTAATACAAGCCAAATAGAAAAGGTAGTGAAAAATATAATTAGATTCTTCACTACCTTTGATCAGCTATTTAAACTGGGTTTTTGGTTTCGCGCACAGGGTGCGACTCCTAAACCACAAAGCCCTAATCACAAGTGGAAAAGTCAGAACAAAAGGCTTAACAAAACACTCTTGGTTCTTGCTCTAACTCAATATTGTACTTTGCTTTCACCCTGCTTTTAATTTCAGCCGCTGCGGCTTCAACATCTTTTCCTGTGCCACCATTATTCACCAAGACCAAGGCTTGTTTTTTATGAACAGAAACAGGGCCAAAGCTATGCCCTTTTAATCCCAGCTGATCAATTAACCAACCAGCCGGTAATTTAACGGCGTTTGTTTGTGGGTAATTTGGAATATCGGGGTATTCGCCCTGAATTTTCTCAAACACATCTAATGATATAACTGGATTTTTGAAAAACGAGCCTGCATTGGGCAGTTTACTTGGCTCAGGCAATTTACTTTTTCTGACACTCACCACCCAATCAGAAAGCAGCTGAGGAGACGGAACTCCTAACTCTTGTGCCATCTTGTTTAATGGCGCATAGCTGACTTTTACATGAGGTTTTTTAGATAATTTAAATTCAACTGAGGTAATCAGTATTTTGCCATTAAGTGCCTGCTTAAAACAACTTTCACGATAAGAAAAACCACATTCATTCGACTGTAAAGTAAACGCTTCTGCGCTGTCTAAATACACGCCTGACACACTAATAATTGAGTCTTTTACTTCAACACCGTACGCACCAATATTCTGAACAGGAGCAGCACCTACTGTGCCCGGAATGTACGATAAATTTTCTAAACCATACCAACCATGTGCAAGCGTATATAAAACAAATGAATGCCATTCAAAGCCTGCATCAACCCTTAAAGTAACCGATTCATTGTCTTCTGATACAAGCTCACAGTCATTGGCTGCGTATTTTAAAACCAACCCAGATACCGAATCAGCCATAACCACATTACTGCCACCACCCAAAACCTTAATGGCTAAGCTTCTGGTTTGAGCCTCATCAATGGCCGCTTTCACATCGTCCATTGATTCTGCTGATACAAAGTATTCAGCCACTGAATTAATGGCCAGCGTATTTAAACCGAGCAACGGGAATTGTGCTTGCAACTTCATATGTGACTTATGCTCTTTAAAAATTGATGACAACCGTCTTCTAACAAGTCAAGAACGACTTCAAAACCGTCCTCTTCGCCATAATAAGGATCTGGCACCTCTGTTACACCTAGAGTGCCATACTGCCTTAAAAACAATTGTAGACTGGCCTTACAACCTGCTGGCTTGATCTCAAGCAGATTACTGTAATTCTCTTGATCCATAGCGAATATAAAGTCAAATTCATTAAAATCCGCCTTTGTCGCTTTGCGTGCTTTTAACTGCGACATATCCATACCGCGTAACAACGCAGCGGCCTGACTTCTAGGATCAGGTGCCTTACCTATATGATACGCAGCCGTACCTGCACTATCGATCATTATATCCAGCCCAGACTTATCAGCCATTTTTGACAACACGGCTTCAGCTGATGGTGACCGACAAATATTCCCTAAACAAACAAATAAAACTTTCATAACATTCATTACCGCTTAAAACCGTATTTTCGGCAAACCATCGCCGCACAGCAAGGAAAAATAAAGCAAAGACCTAGTTTTAACGGAATAAAATAGAAGTGGCAAACAAAATGCTTATTAACTAGTTACTTAAAGCAACTTCTATTAATGCCATGATTAATCAACCACAACTCGTAAAACAACAAGCTGCCTTTACCGCAGAGCCTGATCTTGACGTTGCTCAAGAAAACAAGGTAAAGGTATCTAGCACAGCAGGTGCGGATACCAATCAAGGCAATGCAAAATTTATTATGGGTTTAAACAACCGCATTGCTAAGCAAGAACAGCGATTAGACAACATAGAGCGACATCTAAAACAATCACTTCAGCAATCTAGCAAACAACTAAACCAACACAGCATAGGCTATAAAGAGCTAGGGCTAACATTGGCTCTATCTCTATTAATATTCACAAGCCTTGGTTTCTTTTTCACAAACCAAACCCCTATAGACAGTAAGTTACTGAAGCAACTTTTAGCACCAACTCCAATCAAAGCTGGTTTAACAACTAAAGTTGATGGCGCCATGGAGAGCACGCAAAATTTAGCAACAAAACAAAACCTCCCCCTACTTAGCAACCCCACCCACAGCATTTCTGATAAACCGATATTCAGTCATGCAGAGTACAAATGGCCACTAGAAAAACAAAGGAAACTGAAGGAAACCAATTATAGTACCCACAAACACGGCATCAACATTAACGCTAAATTAGGCGACCCTGTTGTGGCAATTGAACGCGGCACAGTAATATTCAGTGATGACAACATAGCAAATTATGGGAATTTAATTCTAGTGCAGCACCCAAATAACATAATCAGCGTCTATGGCAACAACTACTCAAACTACGTTAAAAAAGGACAAAGTATTCGCAAAGGTGAGCTGCTTGCTGCAGTCGGAGAAACAAGTGGAAACCAGCCTCGCCTGTATTTTGAAATACGTTATAAGGGCAAGGCTCAAGATCCGTTTTTATACTATAAATAAAGTATTATTTAGCTAGCTTTTCTTCTGTGGTTAACTGTCGTGCTTTATCGGCCATCATCACAGGAATTTCATCGTCAATGGCATAAGCCACACCATCAAACTTACATACAAGTTCATTTTTTTCTTTTTGATAATCTAGATTGCCTTTACACAAAGGACAAACCAATAATGATAATAATTTTTTATCCATTTCAGAACCGCTATTCTTTATTAAATTTATGTTCGTTTAGTTTCTGAGCAAACCGCTCATAAAACGTATCTGATAGTTTTGCACTGATTTCTAAATACCACATATCATCTCGTGCAAACGGGCGAATCTTAACAGCGTCTTTTTCTGTCATTAAAATTTGCCCTTTAATTTTGTCGGTGTCTTCATAGGTATAAGGATGATGATCAGAAAATGCTACCCCATTACATGTAATACCCATCTGTTTTAGCGTATTGAAAAATTTACCTGGATTTCCAATCCCTGCAATAGCAGTGACACGTTTATCAATTTCCAATTTTCCAAGCTGAACCTTAACGCCGGTTTTAGCATTCACCCAAGCCATAGGCTCTATTATAAATGTATTATTAGACAGTTCAGAGCTGCTTTCCAAGCTAAAATCAACAGACTGTAATCGACTCAATGGTTCTCTTAGTGGACCTACAGGTATCAGTTTTTGATTACCCAGACCTCTCGCACCATCGATCACGCATATTTCAATATCACGAGGCAATTCATAATGCTGCATCCCATCATCACTGATCACAACATCAACACCAAAAGACATAATATGTTTCAACGCGTGAACTCGCTTAGGATCAATGACAACAGGTACATCTAAAGAATGCGCAAGCATGTAAGGCTCATCACCAACCAGCAAGCTACTATCAACGCCTTGTATTAAATATGGAAAGCTATCTAATGTGCCACCATAACCTCGACTAATGATACCTGGTGTATAGCCCTTATGTTTCAAATAGCGAACCAAGCTCTGCACAATGGGTGTTTTGCCTGTACCGCCCACGGTTATATTTCCAACGACAATAACCGGCACCTTAGAGGCATCCGACACATGGAGGTCAAGCCTATCTTTAGCGTCTAAAAATACTTTACGCTTTGCATTCACCACGTAACGATAAATGAGCATTAAAGGCCATAAAATATAAGTCCATTTTGACGTGCCGTACCAAGCGGCTAAAAACATCTTTTCTAGCACAGGCTCAACCTTTAACTATCAAACTGCATATCGTAAAGGTTTTTATAAGCGCCACCCTTTGCAAGCAAGTCTTTATGACTACCTCTTTCGATGATAGAACCACTATCTACCACCATAATGGTATCCACTTTTTCAATTGTACTTAAACGGTGAGCCACAACAATACTGGTTCGATTTTCCATTAATGCTTCTAGTGCCTGCTGAATAAAACGCTCAGATTCAGTATCCAGTGCACTAGTGGCTTCATCCAATATAAGAATGGGTGCATCTTTTAAAATAGCACGAGCGATAGCAAGCCTTTGTCGTTGACCACCCGATAACATAACACCATCATCACCGATCATTGTCTCCATACCTTGCGGCATCTGCTCAATAAATTCTAATGCATGAGCCGCTACAGCTGCTGCGTAAACTTCTTCTTTTGATTTTTCAGCTAAATCACCGTACGCAATATTATTGTAAACAGTGTCATTAAATAAAGTAACGTTCTGACTAACCATAGCAATTTGACTTCTAAGATTCGCTAAATCATAGTCTTTCAGGTCGCAGCCATCTAAACGAATTTCACCTTTATCAATGTCATAAAAACGTGTAAGCAAACTAATTAATGTTGACTTTCCACTGCCTGATTTACCCACTAAGGCAATGCTCTCGCCAGCCTTAACATCGATTTCAATATCTTTTAAAACAGCCTCAGATGTACCAGGGTATTCAAAATTTAATTTTGAGATATGCAACTCCCCCTTCGCTCGCTTTACAGCTGCAGAACCATTATCTTTTTCTGGTTCGTTATCAATAACATCAAAAATACTTTTTGCGGCTACAACACCTTGCTGGATTAATGAGTTAATGGCTGCAAGTGTTCTCATTGGCTTAGCAAGAGTACTGGCCGCAGTTATAAACGCCATAAAATCACCGAAGCTCATATTTGCAATAATGGCAGGGTCAAGCGCTACAAACATAAGAGTAGCAATGGCAAAGGCCACTATCATTTGCATAATAGGAACACTAATGGCTTTAACTCGTGCAAACTTTATTGTTTGTATGCGATTTTCATTACTCACTTCGTTAAAACGTGTTTTTTCGTATTCTTGGCCAGAAAACATTTTAACTTCTTGATACGCATTAATTGCTTCGCCAGACACTTGAGTCACCTTACCCATAGAAGCCTGAACGTTATTGCTGTAGCGCTTGAAGTAGGCGTTGGCTTTTTTAACAATAAAAGCGATAAAAGGAGCTGCTACAAAAAAGATCAACGTGAGCTTCCAGTTCATCCAAAACATATAACTCAACAAGAATATAACGGTTAAACCTTCACGAACCACACTAGTAACAGCATTTGTGATTGAGCCGTATACCTGCTCTGCATCAAATGTAATTTTAGATATCAAATGCCCTTTAGCATGCTGTTCAAAAAAATGATTAGGCAACACAAGGTAATGGTTTAAAACAGATACACGTAACTGATGTACAACTGAACGCCCCACTATTGATAAAAAGTAATCTCCTAAGAAACTTCCAACACCCCGCATCAAATACACACCCAAAATCATTGCGACTAATAGCAGGCGAGCCGTATCGGTAGGATTATGATATGTCTCTTCGATAACCACCATTAAATGCGCGAGTAATGGCGCTGTTAATGCGTAAAGCATGAAGCCAAAAATAGCCAGCGAATAAGCGGCTTTCTGACTCAACACATACGAAAATAGGCGCTTATAAAGCGCCCAGTCCGTTTGATTTTCTATTGGTTTCATTATATTACTTAGCTTGTTTACTGGTGATACTCAAACGCGAGAACCCCAATTGACCGGCAGCGTCCATAGCTCTTACAACAGATTCATGAGGGGTAGCCGCATCTGCTGTTATGATAAACGGCAAACTTCTATCTCCCTCTGATACTTTTTCTATGGCTTGCTTTAAAGTGATTAATTTATGACTGATTAACGATTTACCATTAATGCTGTACTGGCCATCCTTATCAATAACAACTTCAACCATTTGTTTAGGTGCATCAGACACTTCACCATCGGCTTCGGGCAAGTTGATCGACAAATGGTTTTCTTTTGTAAATGTTGTACTAACCATAAAAAATATGAGAAGTAAAAATACGATATCAATTAGAGGCGTTAAGTTTAAGCTTAACTCCTCTTTCTTTTGGCGCTTAAAGTTCACAGGTTAGCCCTCAGCCGACTCTGTCACTTCACGATCGCCATGAAGCACATCGACAAGCTTAATAGCTTCTTGTTCCATAGAATTAACGATTTCATCGATACGTCGTTCAAATATGCGGTAAAAAATAAGAGATGGAATAGCGATAATCATACCAGCTGCCGTTGTAATCAAGGCTTCAGATATACCTCCTGCTAAAGCACCTGCATTACCCGTTCCTTGAGCCATAATTTCATTAAATACCGAAATCATACCCAATACAGTTCCTAGTAGCCCCATTAAAGGAGTAACAGCTGCGATTGTGCCTAAGGCGGTTAAAAAACGCTCCATTTCGTGAACCGCTTTAGAAGCTGCTTGCTCAATGGCTTCTTTGGTAATATCCCGGCCATGTTTGGAGTTTGCTAACCCAGCAGCCAGAACCGCACCTAGGTGACTTCCTTCTTTTAAGCTCTTTAAACGAGCCGCATCTAGTTCTTCGTTTTTGATCCAGGACCACACTTGCGCCAATAAATAATCAGGGGCTATTTTATCCGCACGCAACGTCCAAAAACGCTCAATACTAATGGCGACCGCAATGACTGATGCCAGCATCAGCGGAATCATCATCCAACCACCTGCAAATACTAATTCTTTCACCTAAAACTCCTGAGGTACTTATTATTCGTATTGATCTTTAGGACGGTATGTTGAAACAATGCGGGCCGCTTGTCTAGGTGAAAACTCAACTTCTACCGCCCCATGTGAGCCAGTTGAATAAATCTTCACCAATCTTTGCTTATATCGCTCTATTACCTCCGGATGCGGATGTCCAAAATGATTCAATCGACCCGCTGAAACAATTGCAACATCAGGATTAACGGACTTTAGAAAGCCTGAGCTACTTGATGTTTTACTGCCATGATGCGGCACTATCAACACATTAGAATCCAAAACATCGTATTTATGTTTAATTAATGATTCTTCAGCCTTTTTTTCTATGTCTCCAGCAAACAACACCGACACACCACTTTTACTTTCAACCTTTAACAAACACGTACCATTATTGCCCTTTTTATAGTCTTGCGACTGGAACTGATAAAACACAACCTCATCCCACACCCACTTTTTATCAGGGCAATCATCCTGCCTAATCAGCAATCCAATCAAAGGCTGCAAAGCTTCTATTCCACCTGCATGGTCTGCGTCATTATGAGTTAAAAACACCTTATCAAGTGCCGTAATGCCGGCCTTGCGTAGATACGGCAATACGATGTAATCAGACATACCTAACGCATCTTTTTTACCGTACCCAGTATCAATCAAAATTGAATGATTATTGGTAGTAACAAGCGCCGAACTCCCTTGCCCCACATCAAATACAATCAGACTAAAGCCACCTTCTAAAGGCCTATTTGGATTTATATTTAAAGCGACAACTATTAATACCCATGCCAACGGGTAAACTTTTAAAGCGCGAGGTACTAACAACATCAAAAAAGCGCATGCAACTAAATACCTATTCTCATCGTGAACATACAAAGGTCTGGATATCAGCTGCGTATACCCATGCATACACTGTAAAAAACTGGCTATTGCTTGCTCGCAATAAAGCAACAGCGAAACGTCACCTATCACAGCAATAATGACACCCATAAATGCCAAAGGAACCAATACTAAACTAACAATAGGAATTAAAAATAAATTCAATACAAAAGAAACGGGCGATATAGGGACATTAAATATAATCAAAACAACCCCTCCCGCACAAAACGCAAACCACTGAGCCCTCACCAAACCTAAGGAGTAACGCTTAATCACTCGAAGGCGACGGTTAATCCAGTTATTACTAAGGTGACCCCCAAGGCTTTCATTTAAACCTGACATCCCAACTATTAGCGACAAAACAATTCCGAATGATAGCCAAGCGCCTAAATTTAAAAAGGCCAAAGGCGATACAACAAGAACGAAGACCAGGGCGAATAACCAATACACGATAGCAGGGATATTCTGCCTACCCCATAAAATTAAAAATGCACACAACAGCATAATCAAGGCACGAATAGCAGGTGTATTCATTCCTGATAAATGGCCATATAAAAAAGCCATACTTAAACCCAGTATTAGGCCTATAACCTGCGAGTACCGCCAATGATTGATAATCAACGGCCTTTGCAACCAAGCAAAAAAAATAACGACCATAAACGCAGCCAAGCTAATATGTAAGCCCGAAACAACGAACAAATGGCTGATACCAGCACGATTAATCAAGCGTTGATCGCTTGCTTTTAAGCCTGACTTATCTCCTAACAACAAAGCCCTTAACATAGGCATTTGATCAACACTTACAATAGAAGAAACGTACCCTCTAACGGATAATTCTTGACCATATAATTTCGTATTACTAATCGATTTAGAGTCTACGGTAGCTTTAGCTATGTAACCCTTTGATAGCATCCATTTACGATAATCAAACCCCTCAGGGTTATGCAGATTAAGGATAGGCTTGATTCTAAGTGCTAATTTCCAATGATCGCCATCCGACATGACTAACTGACAACGATAACAGCTGGTTTTAATCTTCCCCTGAGGCGAGATCAAATCAAATTCGACCTTATTAGACTTATGAATGACCCTCGCAATACTGCCAGAAACTGAATCTCGATAAGGTTTTACATCACCTCCTAATGCAGCATGCTCAGCTAAATACAAATGAATCAAAACCCAACTAAACCCCAATACAACCATCAAAACAAAAGTAAATGCTCTTTTTGAGTGATAAGCAGCAACCACAAGAACAAAGGGAGTGGCGATAAATGATGAAGCTAGACTAGTCGATGCGAATAAACCGCCTAAGCTAAACCCCAAAAGGTAGGTTTTCATCTAGAATGTCCTATGCAATCCGTGCATAATTGTTATTGAAATAAACATCCATAAAATTGATACCAGTGGTTAGGTTATCAATGCATTAATTTGATGACTGAGAGTACCATGCCTAAAAAAGCTCTAAAAAAATACTTCCCTAACCCTCAGTCCATACAAAATCATCCTTCTTTACAGTTTTTAGGCTCATGGCTACATGAACCCAACCTTTGGCACCTGAATCGCAGGTCAGTTTCTAGAGCATTTTTTGTAGGGGTTTTCTTTGCATTTATTCCTATGCCATTTCAAATGGTGGCTGCGGCTATACTCGGAATATTTGTCCACTCAAACCTGCCTATATCTATCGGCTTAGTTTGGATTAGCAACCCAATTACGATCCCCCCTATTTTTTACTTCACCTACAAAGTAGGCACTGTGATTTTAGACCTACCCACAAGACCTTTTGAAATAGAACTTTCTGTAGACTGGGCAGCACGAGAACTTGGTGCTATTTGGGAGCCCTTACTATTAGGCTCATTTATTTGCGCTACGATTTTCGGATTAATGGGCTACATCGGAATGCGCTTATTCTGGAGATGGCACGTGCTTCGAAGCTGGAATAAACGCAAACTAAAACGCGCTATTAATGGCTAACCCTAATTCAGTAAAAAAGGGCCGTGAAAAGCCCTCATCCTTAGTCATTACAATCAATAAAACCACCAATAGAAACCCGCCCTTATATTCCCCGTTCTTATTAATAACTTTTTTCCTTACCAAAGTACTGTAACGACACATACAGGCTGGCTCCACCTAACACTTAAGTATAGAAGAATACAAAAACAAAGAACCACCTCACATACTAAAACCCTATAGCACATCTCTTACACCAATAATCACAACAACCCTACAGTAAACAAGAACACTCCAACTAAAATCCCTCACCCCAAACAGAAGCTCAATAACCAGGATGGTTTCATGATAAAAATAACAACCCCGTTTAAATTAAGCCTATTAGCCAGTGCTATTGCATTGACAGGTTGCGGCAGTAGCAGCGATGACTCCCCTGTTGATAGCCAAGGAAGAGCTGGCGCTGAAGTAAGCAGTTTTACAATTTCAGCCAAAGGCGGAGCATCTATTAATGGCCAGGGTGGCCAAGGTGGGTATGTTGAAATCCTGAAATATAACAGTGCCTCAGAACTTAACATTGAAAAAGAAGGCGTTATTAGCTCAAGCTACACACTCCCTGAACAAGAACCTCAATTTGGTACCAATGCTGCAATCTTAAGCGAATCAGAAACTGTTCAACTTGTTTACGTCAGTAATGACGTAACAGATACATCAACACACCTGCCTGACGCAGGGAAATTGTATTTGATTGATTCAACTATGATCTCCGAAGACGTAAACATCTCTAATGAAAATTTATATCGTCTTTATAAGTCTGATGGTATTTCAGAATTAGGTGCAGACAATACTGAAGTAACCGGCCTAACCATAGAAGAAGGTGCTAACCTAATTCTTAAAGCTAATAATGGCGGAACCATCAACCTTTATTTTAAAAATGACCTCCAAACTACTGGCAGTATATTTACCGAAAATGAAGATGATACACGACTAAACTTAGATCTAATGAGCGCAGCCTATTACGGAAACGGTGCCATCAATTTAAGCGGTAGCAAAATTGGCCAATCTGGCGGTAGCTTAACGATATACGCTCATACTATTAAAAATGCAGGCGAGATTAATACAAGTGGTGCTACTGATAACGAAGGCGGCACAGCTGGGTCCGGCGGTCAAATTCAGCTATATGCGAATGT
>JAWUVN010000075.1:0-10321 GCA_034112345.1 Bermanella sp.
GGAATAGGTGCTGAATATGAAGCGCCTTCAAATCCGGATATCCACATACGAACCGAAGGTGGGTCAGTAAAAGAACATGCACTGCAGGTAATGAATTATTTGTACAAGTATGGAGATTTAGAGAGGTAGATAATTTTTCCAATAAAAAAGGGAGCTTAAAGCTCCCTTTTTTATGATGCATGACACCTGACTTTATTCAGAAGGCACAGGTCTAATACGGCCTGCATCATCAATGGCCACATATACAAAAGTAGAATCACAAACTTTAGTCAGTTCATCGTAATAAGTATTTTGGCTCCACACTTCTACTGCAACTTTTACCGAGCTTTTACCGATATCTTTTACCTTTGTGTAAATACAAATGGCGTAGCCTGCATTAACTGGAGATAAAAACGCGGTGTTTTCACTGGCCACCATGGTCACTCGGCCTTGTGCGATCATGCGAGCGGTGTCTTCAGCACCCACATCCATTTTGTCTAAAACCCAGCCTCCACTGATATCACCACTGGCGTTGGTGTCACCTTGAGTAGGGATGATGCGTAAAGTCAGTCGCCCATTTGGTAGTGGTGCATCTTCTGTGTAATCCGTCATAGCTTTATTGTTTTTTATAATAAGAATATATGCAGGCTTTGTACTCTTAATAAGCTGTTAACTCAAGTAAACAGTCTGTTTGTCCATTAAAAAAGCCCTAAGAAGTGAATCTGTAGGACTTTTAAGAGTGACGCTAATCACTAAAATTTATCAGTTAATAGTTTAGCCGTAGATCAAATTAGGCAACCAGGTTGCCAAGCTAGGCCAGATAGAAAGCAGTAGTAAGATAACCAACTGAATCACAATGAAAGGCATCACGCCTTTATAGATATCCATGCTGCTCACAGCATCGCCAGCCACCCCTCGTAAATAGAATAAGGCAAATCCAAATGGAGGAGTTAGAAAGCTGGTTTGTAAATTAATGGCAATCATGATGCCTAGCCAAACAGGGTCTAAACCCATGACAAGCAATACCGGTGCAACTATGGGGACCACAACAAATGTGATTTCAATAAAATCTAAAATAAAGCCCAGTAAAAAGATCACAACCATAACCACAAGAGTGGCGCCAATGACTCCACCGGGCATGTCTTCAAATAAACTTTCAACTAACTCATCACCGCCGTAGCCACGAAATACCAAAGAGAACACGGCAGCCCCAAAGAAGATCAAAAACACCATGCTGGTGACGTTTAAAGTGCTGTTTACCGTTTCTTTTATTTGCTTGAATGACAGGGATTTATTCCACCAAGCCAGTAACGTTGCTCCAACAGCGCCAACAGCAGCCGCTTCTGTTGGTGTTGCGATACCAGACAGTATGCTGCCTAGAACAGCAAAGATAAGCAGTAATGGCGGTGCCATTTGCTTAAGGGCGGTAGAGACAGAAATGCCACCCTCGACTTTTTCCATAGCCGGCGCGGCTTCAGGTTTTAGCCAAGCCACCACAAGCACATAAATGATGTAAGCAATCACAAGCATTAAGCCAGGAATCACTGCGCCCATAAATAAATCGGCAACCGAAATTGTTTCAGGGCTAAAGATGCCCATTTTTAATTGGGCTTGCTGGTAGGCACTAGACAGGACATCGGCTAATAAAATTAACGCCATAGAAGGGGGAATGATTTGCCCTAGCGTGCCAGTTGCGCAAATGGTGCCCGTTGCTAATGAGGGGCTGTAATTGTTTTTTAGCATGGTAGGTAAGCTGATTAAGCCCATGGTCACAACCGTTGCACCAATAATCCCAGTACTGGCGGCTAACAATGTGCCCACTATGATCACAGAAAGTGCTAAGCCACCTCGTAATGATCCAAATAAACCCGCCATGGTTTTTAATAGGTTTTCAGCGATGCGACTTTTTTCTAGCATGACACCCATAAATACAAATAAGGGCACTGCTATGAGTATTTGATTGTTCATGATGCCAAATAAACGATTAGGCAGGGCTTCTAAAAACGCGCTATCAAAGTGACCAGTAACGGTACCAAACAGGGCGAACATAAGTGCCACACCTGATAGCGTAAACGCGACTGGATAGCCCAGCATCAAGACGGCGCAGACAGCAACAAACATCACCAAAGGCATAAATTCCATTATAAAAGCTCTCCATCTTGTTCAAGGCCGGAGTCATGACTTAACTTGGATAATGAACGGCCTTGAAGCACAAAGACCTGTTTAATGATTTCAGCCACCCCTTGTAGCATCAGCAAAATGGGTTGCAGTAATAACAGCCCCTTTAACGCATACAGCCAAGGCAAGCCATTGCCTTCAACGCTACGCTCATTCATGTCCCAACTGCTTTCAACATACGGAAAGCATATGAATAAGATAAATAAGCAGGTTGGAAATAATAAGAATACGGTGCCTAGCAGGTTGATCAGGGCTTTTTTCTTTTCTGTGTAATGTTGGTAAAACACATCCACTCTCACGTGGCCGTCATGTTTTAAGGTGTAGGCCGCGCCTAACATAAATAGACTTGCGTGCAGATAGGTCATGGTTTCTTGCAAGGCAATGGGAGCCCAATTAAAGGCATATCGTAGAGCGACGACTAATGCGGTATTCACCACTAAGATTAAGCCTAAATAGCCGGTGATTAGGCCTAATCGTTCGATAAATTGAGTAATAAAGCGGTGAACTTGTGTCATATAAAGCCGGAATTTCTTATTTGAGCAGCATTATAACCACCTGTAATCCTCAAGTAATTAATATAAGTAAAAAGTAGAAGATTATCGTACACAGAACCAAAAGAGCCCTTTATGAAAGCATTGTGCAATACAGTCAATGGGGTGCCTAAAACGAAATTAAGCCGTCATATTTGGCCCTGACATGTGTCATTAGCATGGCCGGTTTCTATAAATAGTGTGCTAAATCTTGGATTAAGCGCTAAAAAAGAGGTGATTACATATTTATTACAGTCGTTTCATCTATTATTGAATAAATCATCAACGCCCCTTAATTAAAGGGCTGCAAGCCAATTGTCCCTTCATTTAATGCCAGTATTGTAAAAATCGGAACCTTGAATTACGCTTTGTAATATAAATGTCACATATGTGAAATATATTAAGCATCGTCAAACGCACTCAAGAAAACTCCACGAGGAGAACATGATGAAGCTTAATAAAATAATTGCAGTAGCTGGCTTGATGGCCAGTGTAGTGACCTTACCGTCTTTTGCGGTAAGCGTAGATAAAGGTATTCCTTCATACACCAAAGCAAGCGGTGTATCGGGCAACGTATCAAGTGTGGGTTCAGACACTCTAGCGAACATGATGACGCTATGGGCTGAAGAATATAAACGCCAATACCCTAACGTAAACATTCAAATTCAGGCGGCTGGTTCATCTACTGCACCTCCTGCTTTAACTGAAGGCACATCAAACTTGGGGCCAATGAGCCGCAAGATGAAAGATAAAGAAATCGAATCATTTGAAAACAAGTTTGGTTATAAGCCAACAGCTGTTCCGGTTGCCATTGATGCGCTAGCGGTATTCGTAAATAAAGATAACCCAGTAAAAGGTTTAACCATTAAGCAAGTTGATGCGATTTTCTCAACCACTCGTAAATGTGGTATCGCGAAATCAATTGATACTTGGGGCGATACTGGCTTAACAGGATCTTGGGATAACAAAAAAGTAGAGCTTTATGGTCGTAATTCAGTATCCGGCACATACGGTTACTTTAAGAAAAAAGGCCTATGTAAAGGCGACTTTAAAAACACAGTGAAAGAACAGCCTGGTTCAGCATCTGTTGTGCAAGCTATCTCAGCGTCTGTAAACGGTGTTGGTTACTCTGGTATGGGTTACAAGACATCAAGTGTACGTGCAGTGCCTTTATCTAAAAAAGGTGGCAAGTTCATTGAAGCTACACCAGAGAATGCTGTGAAAGGTACTTATCCACTGTCTCGCTTCTTATACGTTTACGTAAATAAAAAGCCTAACACTGCTTTACTGCCTTTAGAGCGTGAATTCATCAAGATGATTCTTTCTCAAGAAGGCCAAGGCATTGTAGCAAAAGATGGATACATTCCATTGCCTGCAAAAGTTGTTAAGAAAACAATGAAAAAATTAGGTCTTTAATATAAAGCCCTAAGACTTAAGTAGTAAAACGTTAGCGGGGCTATGCCCTGCTAACGTGTATTTGTAAGAAAAGAATGTAACCGTAACAAATAGTACATAGCGATGTTTCATGCTGTTGCTTTTAGAACCACCCATCGTCAACAGCATTAGGTTAACGAAGTAGATAAAATTATGACAACATCACCGCCAGATTTAGATTTTAATACACCAGCCTTAAAGCGTTATCGTAAGGTCCGTGCCCTTAAAGATAAATTCGCCAACTGGGGAATTGCTTTAGGTGGTGTCAGCATTATTGGTGCTGTGTTATTAATATTTTTCTACTTGTTATATGAAGTCGCTCCTATGTTCGTACCGGCTGATATTGAGCAGGTAAATCAATATGAGATTCCAGGTTCACAAAATTCTCCAACGTTAATGTTAAGTATGGAAGAGCAAGCCGAAGTGGCATTGCGTATCCAGAAAAATAATACATTAACGTTTTTCGCTGTTAAAGATGGCGAGGTATTACAAAGCCATAAACTACCTTTAAATGGCGACATCACAGCATTTGATGTGAGTACACACGGTGGTCGTTTAATGGCCATTGCAGGTCAAGAAGGGCAGGCGTTGCTAGTTAAACACAACTACAAGGTGACCTACCCAAATGACAAACGACTCATTACACCTTGGTTAGAATACCCATATGGCGAAGAGGCCATTAATTTATTTGAAGATGGCCATGCCATAAAAAACATCACACTGCGCGAAGGTGAAGAAGCCTTAATGATGGCGGCACTGGATGCAGACAATCAGTTAACAGTTAAGCGTTACTTAAAAGAAGAAGACTTTATTTCTGAAGAAGTCGTATTAGAAGAAGAGTCTATATCATTGCCTAATATTGCAGGCACCATTAATCAGATAGAGATTGATCAGGCTATGAACTTCATGTTCATACTGGCCGATCAGCGATTACTGCACATCATTAACTTAAACGACGAAACACTAGAGCAAACAGTCACCCTTGATACGGTAGGCACCATCACCACAATGACATTGCTGTTGGGTGAAAATTCCCTATTAATCGGTAATGACCAAGGTGTGATCAGCCAACGTTTTATGGCTCGTAATCAAGAAGGCGAATGGCGCTTACGTAATGTGCGCAGCTTTGAAATGAATCAAGGGTCAATTAAAGCCATTGCAACCGAGCAACGTCGAAAAGGTTTTTATGCTGCTGGTGAAAATGGACACATTGCTATCTATCACAGCACCGCTCATCGCACATTATTAAATGAAAAATTACTTGATGATGAGATCTTAAATTTAAGCATTAGCCCACGAGCTAAAGATCTTTTAGTTGAAACAAACGGAAAATTAACTCACTTTAAAGTAGATAACGAACACCCAGAAATTTCATGGGCATCTATGTGGGATGAAGTTTGGTACGAAGGCTATAACGATGCCGATTACACCTGGCAGAGTTCAGCGTCATCAAATGACTTTGAGCCAAAATACTCATTAGTACCACTGGCCTTTGGTACATTAAAAGGTGCGTTTTATGCAATGATGCTAGCGGCACCGTTAGCCATCGCAGGGGCTATTTATACAGCGTACTTTATGGCACCAGCCTTACGCCGAAAAGTAAAACCCATCATCGAATTAATGGAAGCGCTGCCAACCGTTATTCTAGGTTTTCTAGCCGGTTTAGCCTTAGCGCCTTTTATAGAAAATAACTTACTGGGTATTTTTGCAGTTCTAATTATCTTACCAATGGCCATGTTGTTATTCGGTTTTACTTGGGCAAACCTACCCGAAAAAGTTCGACACATACTTCCAGAAGGTTGGGATGTTTTACCACTTATTCCAGTGATCATACTGGCTGGTTGGTTCGCGATTGAAATCAGTCCTAGCTTAGAAGTACTGTTTTTTGGTGGCTCAATGGTAGATTGGTTAAACAACGATTTAGGTGTCGATTTCTCACAACGAAATGCATTAATTGTTGGCTTAGCTATGGGCTTTGCAGTTATTCCAACCATCTTCTCAATTGCCGAAGATGCCATTTTCAGTGTGCCAAAATCATTAAGCTACGGTTCGCTTGCATTAGGCGCAACCCCGTGGCAAACCATGCTGAAAGTTGTATTACCAACCGCTAGCCCAGGTATTTTCTCGGCTCTAATGATTGGTTTAGGTCGTGCAGTTGGCGAAACCATGATTGTATTAATGGCCACAGGTAATACCCCGATAACCGACATTAATATATTCGAAGGCATGCGCACATTGGCGGCCAACATTGCAGTAGAAATACCTGAATCAGAAGTGGGCAGCACCCATTACCGAATTTTATTCTTAACCGGTTTTGTATTGTTCCTATTCACCTTTGTGTTTAACACCGCAGCCGAAACAGTGCGTCAGCGCTTACGTGCTAAGTACGGACAGTTGTAGGAGATATGAATATGAATAACGTAAGCAAAAACACAATTCAAAGCAAAAAACAAAGTACCGCTATGAACGTATCATTTTCAGAGTGGGTGAAATCAGGTTCACCCTTTATTTGGCTAAATGCAGGCGCGGTAGCAATCAGCATTATTATGGTGCTTGGTTTAATCGGGTTTATAGCCGCAAAAGGCTTAGTGCACTTTTGGCCTGCTCAAATTGTAGAAGCGCAATACACCTTGCCTGGAAATGCCTCTGCTAAGATTTTGGGTCAAGTAACCGATTCTGAAATGGTAAGTGCCATACAATTAAAAGCCATTGGCTTAAAAACTGAAGACGATGCAATAGAAGCAAAGCGTCTTTTATTAAAAGTGGGTAACCGAGATGTGTACGGCGGTGATTTTCGCTGGGTACTAGAGCATCACTTAACAGAACAAGACTATCCACAAACTGCCATGGCCATAGAGCGTCGTGAATGGGGTAACTTTTACGGTTACCTAGATAAAGTATATGAAGGCCATGAGTTGGTTGCTGATGCGACACAAGATCAGGCTAAAGCATGGAATCACTTTCAAACACTTATTGCGCGCGCGTTAAGCATTCATGAATCAATCATGAAAATTCAGAAAGGCGAAATCGGCAGCATTAACTATTCGTTAGAACGTCTGCGCTTAAAAGAACGTTCGTACGAGCTAGATGAAAACCTGACACAAGAACATAAAGATGAACTAGAAAAAGAACGCGCTGAATTGCATGCCCAATATGAAGTGCATCAAATTACGCTAACTAATCTGTATACCGAATTAAAACGCGATCACTTTGTGGCAAAAGAAACCAATGGTCAAACCGTTGATATTCATATGTCAGAAGTCGTTCGCGCTTTCCGTCCAAACGCTATGAACGTTTTTGAAAAAACAGGCCACTACTTTGACAAGCTAGGTGAGTTTTTAGGAGACGATCCTCGTGAAGCCAATACAGAAGGCGGTGTTTTTCCTGCCATATTCGGCACGGTATTAATGGTGATATTAATGGCCATTATGGTGACACCATTAGGTGTGGTAGCCGCGGTTTACTTACGTGAATACGCTAAGCAAGGGGCCATTACTAATATTATTCGAGTGGCGGTAAATAACTTGGCTGGTGTACCTTCTATCGTTTATGGCGTATTTGGTTTGGGTTTCTTTATATACTTCTTAGGTGGCACGATAGATGAGTTGTTTTTCCCTGAAGCGTTGCCATCTCCAACCTTTGGTACATCAGGCTTATTATGGGCATCTATTACATTGGCGCTATTAACATTGCCAGTTGTGATTGTAGCCACAGAAGAAGGGCTCGCCCGTATTCCAAGAATGATTCGTGAAGGTTCATTAGCATTAGGCGCAACCAAATGGGAAACCTTGATCAAGGTGATCTTGCCAATGGCTAGCCCAGCCATGATGACAGGTGTTATTTTAGCCGTGGCTCGCGCCGCTGGTGAAGTAGCGCCCTTGATGTTGGTAGGGGTTGTTAAATTAGCGCCAAGCTTGCCGCTAGATATGAACTACCCGTACTTGCACCTAGATCAGAAATTCATGCACCTTGGCTTCCATATTTATGATGTGGGCTTCCAAAGTCCAAACGTAGAAGCGGCGCGCCCATTAGTTTATGCAACAGCTTTGTTACTGGTTATTGTGATCGCATTACTAAACTTATCGGCCATCGCCATTCGTAATCACCTACGTGAAAAATACAAATCATTAGAAATGTGACGTGCATGGATGCACTAACACCGCGGTGCCATGGATGGCAAAGAGCGGTGATGTTCAGAGTTAACAAAACCTGATCCTGAATAAAGAATTGAAAGCACGCTGATAAAAGACACGAAAATCATATTAGCGTTAACAAAATTAAAGAATATAGAAGACACAAAATATGAATGAATCAACAGAAAGAAAAGGTCACAGCATAGACATGGCTAACATGGGCCGTGAATCTCGTCATTTGAATATTGCAGATGAAACAGCGGCGTTAACCGTTAAAGATTTACGTTTAAGCTATGGTGAAAAAGAAGCACTGCACGGCATAGATATGATCATTCCTAAAAAGCGCGTAACTGCGTTCATTGGACCATCTGGTTGCGGCAAGTCTACCTTACTACGTTGTTTTAACCGTATGAATGATCTAGTAGACGGTTGTAATATTGACGGCCAGATTTTATTAGATGACCAAAATATCTATGATAAAAGTGTCGACGTTGCAGAACTTCGTCGTCGTGTCGGAATGGTGTTTCAAAAACCAAACCCATTCCCAAAAAGCATTTACGAAAACGTAGCTTATGGCTTACGTATTCAGGGCATTAAGAAAAAGCGTCAAATTGACGAAACCGTTGAGTGGGCATTAAAAAGCGCGGCCCTTTGGAACGAAGTAAAAGATCGTTTACACGAAAGTGCATTGGGTATGTCTGGTGGTCAGCAACAACGCTTGGTTATCGCCCGTACCATCGCAGTAAAACCAGAAGTGTTATTACTGGCTGAGCCAGCCTCAGCACTGGATCCAATCTCAACTCTAAAAATTGAAGAATTGATTCACGAATTAAAAAATGAATTCACCATCGCCATCGTAACCCACAACATGCAGCAAGCGGCTCGTGTAAGTGATTACACTGCATTCATGTACATGGGCGACATGGTAGAATTTGGTGACACCGACCAGTTGTTTACCAACCCAAGCAAGAAGCAAACCGAAGATTATATTACTGGCCGTTACGGCTAGTCTTGATCTGACTTGTTCAGGTTAATCAGAAAAACATATGCCTTGATAAAAGGTAAAAAGATTTTGAGGGGAACAAAAAATGGATTTAACAACCGACGCGCATTCGCATCACATTAGCCAGCAGTTCAACGATGAACTTGAGCATGTAAAAAACCACCTACTAGAAATGGGTGGCCTTGTAGAACGCCAGGTAGGCGATGCGATCAAGTCTATGATTGACGCTGACAGTGAGCTAGCGGTTAACGTACGCGCCACTGATAAGCTCATCAACCAAATGGAAATCGACATCGATGAAGAATGCACACGCATCATCGCCCGTCGTCAGCCAGCCGCATCTGATTTGCGCCTGGTGATTGCTGTAAGTAAAGCCGTAGCTGATTTGGAACGCATCGGTGACGAAAGCGCGAAAATTGCCAAGCTAGCCATGATGCTATGCGAAGAAGGTGAAGCCCCTCGTGGCTACGTAGAGATTCGTCACATCGGCGATCGCGTACGTCGCATGACACAAGAATCGTTAACGGCGTTTGCACGCTTAGACGTGGATACAGCTTTAGCAGTGGCTCAAGAAGATAAAGACGTAGATCGTGAATATGAAAGCGCCATGCGTGAGCTAATCACCTTCATGATGGAAGACCCTCGCTCAATAAAGCGTGTTATGAACATCATCTGGTCATTGCGTGCACTGGAACGTATTGGTGACCATGCTCGTAACATCGCTGAAAGCGTTATTTACCTAGTAAAAGGCAAAGACGTACGCCATGTGAGCATTGATGAGCTTACTAGACAGGTAAAAGAGGAATAGTCGAAAATTTAAACAACCAACCCCTGCTAAGCCCGATATTTAGGCTGTTTGAATGTAAGTGGTTGAAAAAGTTAAATAAATCGCAGAAAAGGGGTTGACGTAAGTTGGATAACTCCATAAAATGCGCCGCATTAGTGCCGACATAGCTCAGCTGGTAGAGCAACTGACTTGTAATCAGTAGGTCCCGCGTTCGACTCGTGGTGTCGGCACCATCTAATTTTAAAAGCCCGTCTAGAAATAGACGGGCTTTTTTTAT